>DAHUXX010000164.1 GCA_027306955.1 Acetobacteraceae bacterium
CTGCGATTTTCAGTCGCATGATCTACCATCAGAGCTACCTGGGCCCACACTGAGGGCACACCCATGGGGCGCGCCCCTCGGGTGTCCGCTTTGGCGCGGACGCGCGGGGATAGCCCAGGCGAGAGTCCTGATCAACCCGGCCCGTCGCCTGCCGGCACGGTTTCCTCGGCCTCGCCCGCCAGGCAATAGGCCTCGCGCAGCCAGCGGCCGAGATCGACATCGGCGCAGCGGCGCGAGCAGAAGGGCGCGGTGCGCGCGGCACGCATCGCGGCGTCGAGCTCGCGGCGACAGATCGGGCAGCCCATCCTGCGTTCAGCCATGCTCCAGCCTCCATCCGGCCAGTGCGGGATCCGCGCGCAGCACCAGGTCCCGCCCCGTCATCGCGCGGTATTGTGGCAGCGCCACGGGGTCGGCCTCCAGTGCCGCCACGATCGCCGGGGCGGCCCGCAACGCCAGACCACGCGCCGGCGCCACCGCCGCCTCCCGCGCCGCCAGGCGTAGCGCCGCCAGCCCCTCCGCGTGCGCCCCGGCCAGCAACTCCGCGAGCGGCGGGCGGATGCGCGGGCGGCGGATCTCCGCCAGCCCCAGATGCGAGAAGCCGAGCAGCCTCGCCCCCAGCGGGTCCTCCGCCAGCGCCGCCGCCAGTGCCTCGCCCAGCACCTTGTGCCGCCGCCCTGGCAGCCCCGCGAAATCCACCAGGATCGCGCCGCCGAGGTTGCGCAGCCGCAGCGCACGCACCAGCACCGGGATCGCCGCCAGGTTGAGCGCTCGGTGCGATGCCGCCTTGCCACCCGCCGAAAACCCTCCGAGATCGACGTCGATCGCGGTCAGGGCCGGCGTGATGGCGATATGCGCCCGCCCGCCGCCGGGAAGCGCCATCTCCGGCTCCGCCAGCGCCGCGACCTCCGCCTCCAGCGCATCGTCAAAGGCGCGCGCAGCCCAGGTGCCGCCCAGTGCCCGGTCGTCCGCGACCAGCGCCGCGCCGGGATAGCGGGCGCGCATCTCTTCCAGCGGGGTCGGCCCACGCGCGACCAGCCCCATGGGACCAGGCGGTGCCTCGGCGGCGCCGAGCCGCGGCCCCTTGCCACCGTGCGCCGCACGCACGACGCGCACGCCCAGCACCGCGCCCTCCGGCGCCTTCCCCTCGCTCTCCGGCAGAAACCCCGTCGCACCCGCGATCTCGACGAAGCTGCCGGCCAGCGCCGCCGCGCGCGCCACGACGCGGCCGCGATGCACGTCGCCCACGCCGTCCGGCCTGCCGGGCCGCCACAGCGCGTAGTCCCACAGCACGCCGTCACGCAGCACCGCGAGGCGAACCTCGCCGGGCGAGGCGGCGGCGCGGATCCCGGTCGTCACCGCCAGCCGAGCCCGCGCAGCAGGCTCGCCGTCTCCCACAGCGGCAGGCCGACCACGCCGGAGTAGCTGCCCCGCAGCTGCCGCACGAAGGCCGCCGCGCGGCCCTGGATGGCATAGCCGCCGGCACGGCCCCGCCACTCGCCGGTCGCCACATAGGCCTCGATGTCGGCGGGTGTGAGGCGTGCGAAGGTGACGATGCTCTCGCTCTGCCGCTCCCCCCGCCGCCCGTCCGGCGCCACCGCCACCACGGCCGTGTGCACGCGATGCCGCCGCCCGGAGAGCAGGGAAAGGAAACGCCGCTCCTCGGCCTCGTCCGCGGGCTTGCCGAGGATGCGCCGGCCCGCCGCCACCACGGTGTCGGCCGCGAGCACGAAGGCGCCGGGCTCCGCCACCGCCTTTGCCCGCGCCAGGCGCAGCGCCAGCGCCCGCGGGGTCTCGTCCCGCAGCGGCGTCTCGTCCACCGCGGGATCGCGGAAGATGTCGGGGATGATGCCGATCTGCGCCAGCAACTCGCGCCGCCGCGGGCTCGCGGAGGCCAGGATCAGCGTCGCGCGGCCGGCCAGCTTGCTTGAACCTGCCAGGTTGCTTGAACCTGCCAGGTCACTTGAACCGGAACGTGATCCGGCCCTTGGTGAGGTCGTAGGGCGTCATTTCCACGTTGACGCGGTCGCCGGCCAGCACGCGGATGCGGTTCTTGCGCATCTTGCCGCTGGTATGGGCGAGGATGACGTGATCGTTGTCGAGCTTCACGCGGAACATCGCGTTGGGCAGCAGCTCCGTCACGGTGCCGCTGAACTCGATCATGTCTTCCTTTGACATCGGGCCTCTTACCTGGGGGTGCGGACCTATGCGCCGCCACGGCGCGCAGCGTCAAGCCGCCCGCGCTCGAGCCTGAGGGCCACGCTGCGCGCATGCGCGCCCAGCCCCTCGGCCTCGGCCAGCGCCACGGCCGCGGGGCCGACCGAAGCCAGCCCCTCAGGCCCGGAGGCGATCCAGGTGGTGCGCTTGAGGAAATCGAAGACGGAGAGCCCGGAGGAGAAGCGCGCCGTACGCCCGGTGGGCAGCACGTGGTTCGGCCCGCCGACATAATCGCCGATCGCCTCCGGGCACCACGCGCCGAGGAACGCCGCGCCCGCATGGCGGATGCGCGCGAACAGCGCCTCCGGCTCCGGCGTCATGATCTCGAGATGCTCGGGCGCGAGGCGGTCGACCAGCGGCGGCGCCTCGTCCCAGTCCCGCACCACGATGATCGCCCCGTTCGTGCGCCAGGAAGCACCGGCGATGGCGGCGCGCGGCAGGGCCTGCAGCGCCACCTCGACGGCCCGCTCCACGCGCTCGGCGAAGCCCGCGTCGTCGGTGATCAGGATCGACTGCGCCGCCTCGTCATGCTCGGCCTGCGCCAGCAGGTCCATCGCCACCTGCGCGGCGTCGTTCGCGGCGTCGGCCAGCACCACCACCTCGGAGGGGCCGGCGACGGAATCGATGCCGACGCGGCCGAAGACCTGGCGCTTCGCCTCCGCGACGTAGGCGTTGCCGGGGCCCACGATGCGGTCCACCGGCGCGATCGTTGCCGTTCCGTAAGCAAACGCCGCGACCGCCTGCGCGCCGCCGACGCGATAGATCTCGGCCACCCCCGCGCGCCGCGCCGCCGCCAGCACCAGCGGGGCGAGCGCGCCACCAGGTGCGGGCACGCACATCGCGATGCGCGCAACACCCGCGACCCGCGCCGGGATCGCGTTCATCAGCACGGATGACGGGTACGCCGCCTTGCCGCCGGGAACATACAGCCCCACCGCGTCGAGCGCGTTCCAGCGCATGCCGAGCGTGAGCCCGGCCGCGTCCGTCATCCGCAGGTCGGAGGGCATCTGCGCGCGGTGGAACGCCTCGATGCGTGTGGCCGCCGTCTCCAGCGCCGCCATCAGCGCCGGCGCGATCGCGGCACAGGCTTCCTCCACCTCGGCCTCGGTCACGCGCAGCGGCCGGTCGTGGCGGTCGAACTTCCGGGTGAGGTCCGCAAGCGCCGCGTCGCCCTGCGCGCGCACGCGCGCGACGATGGCCGCGACCGGCTCCGCCACGTTCTCCGTCGTTTCGCGCGCCTGCCCGAGCAGGTCCGCGAACTGGTGCGCGAAATCCGCGTCCGTGGTCGCGAGGCGCCGCATCACGCGAGCGCCTGGCGAAAGCGCTGGATCCAGCCGCCCACGCGTTCCGGATTGGTCTTCAGCGCCGTGCGGTTGACGATCAGCCGCGAGGTCACGGGCGCGATCACCTCGGTCTCCACCAGGTCGTTGGCCTTGAGCGTGGAGCCGGTGGCGACGAGGTCGACGATCAGCCGCGAGAGGCCGAGCGTTGGCGCCAGTTCCATCGCCCCGTTGAGTTCCACCACCTCGGCCTGGATGCCGCGAGCCGCGAAATGCCGGCGCGCCACGTTGGGGTATTTGCTGGCGACGCGCACGCGCGACCAGGTGGCGGGATCATCCTGGCCGGCGGTCGCGCGCGGTTCCGCGACGGAGATGCGGCAGGCGCCGATGCCGAGGTCGAGCGGGGCGTAGATTTCCGGGTAGTCGAACTCCATCAGCACATCGGCGCCGCAGATGCCGATCGCCGCCGCGCCGAAGGCCACGAAGGTCGCGACGTCGAAGGAGCGGACGCGGATGACATCGAGCCCCTCCTCGTTGGTGGCGAAGCGCAGCGCCCGGCTGCTCTCATCCGCATAGGCCGGATCCGGCACGATGCCAGCGCGTGCCAGCACCGGCGCGCACTCGGCGAGGATGCGGCCCTTGGGCAGGGCGAGCACGAGCTTGGTCGACGTCTCGGCGACGGGGGCAGGAAACACCGCGGTCATGACGCGCGGCAGATACAACGCGAGCCGCAGGAAGGCCAGCGCAGCGCCCCGGCCTTACCCTCCAACGCGCTCGATCCGCGCCCCGCAGGCGGCGAGCTTCTCCTCCACCGCCTCATAACCGCGGTCCAGGTGATAGACGCGGTTGATCAGCGTCTCGCCCTTCGCCGCCAGCCCCGCCAGCACCAGCGAGACCGAGGCACGCAGGTCCGTCGCCATCACCGGCGCGCCGGAAAGCTGCGGCACCCCGCGCACGATCGCCGAGGCGCCATGCACGTTGATCCGCGCTCCCATGCGGTTGAGCTCCGGCACGTGCATGAACCGGTTCTCGAACACCGTCTCCGTCACCATCGCGGCCCCCTCGGCGACCGACATCAGCACCATGATCTGCGCCTGCATGTCGGTGGGGAAGCCGGGGAACGGCTCCGTCATCACGTCCGTCCCGTGCAACCCGTTGCGCCGCGAGACGGTGAGCCCCGCCTCGTCCGGCACGATGTCCACGCCGGCATCGGACAGCGTGCGCACCACGGCGCCGAGATGCTCGATCCGCCCGCCCTCCAGCCGCAGCGATCCGCCGGTGACGGCCGCGGCGACCGCGTAGGTGCCGGTCTCGATCCGGTCCGGGATGATGGCGTGCGTGGCGCCGTAGAGGTGCGCGACGCCGTCGATGGTGAGCCGGTCGGTCCCGATGCCCTCGATGCGCGCGCCCATCGCGACCAGGCAGGCCGCGAGGTCGCCGATCTCCGGCTCGCGCGCGGCGTTGGCGATCACGGTCTGGCCGTCCGCCAGCGCGGCCGCCATCAGGATGTTCTCGGTGGCGCCGACACTCGGGAAGGGCAGCACGATGGTCGCCCCCTTCAGGCGCCCCTTCGCCGTCGCGGTGATGTAGCCGCCGTCGAGGCTGACGGTCGCACCCAGCTGTTCCAGCCCCTTGAGGTGCAGGTCCACGGGCCGCGTCCCGATGGAGCAGCCGCCGGGGAGCGACACCCGCGCCTCGCCCACGCGCGCCACGAGCGGGCCGAGCACGAGCACGGAGGCGCGCATCTTGCGCACGATGTCGTAGGGTGCCTCGGTGTTGCTGATCCTGCCGCCGAGCGCGAGCGCGCGCCCGGCATTGCCCACCGGCTCCACCGCCAGCCCGTGCTGGGCCAGCAGCGCCGCCATGGTGCGGATATCCTCGAGCCGCGGCACGTTGGTCAGCACCAGGCGCTCGTCCGTCAGCAGCGCCGCCGCCATCAGCGGCAGACCCGCGTTCTTGGCCCCGGAAATGGCGATGGAGCCCTCGAGCGGCCTGCCGCCCTGGATGCGTATTTTGTCCATGGCGCCTCATACGCCGGGCATGCCGCGTCGCGAAAGAGCGCCGCCCGCCCCATATGTCCGGCGCACAACGGAGCGATGCAAATGGACACGCCGATCGGCATCGAGGCCACGGGAATGCGCGAGGAACAGGACGCGATGGGCAAGATCGAGGTGCCGGCGGACCGCTATTGGGGGGCGCAGACGCAGCGCAGCCTGGTGCATTTCTCCATCGGCACGGAACGCATGCCGCCGGGCGTGGTGCACGCGCTGGCACTGGCCAAGCGCGCGGCGGCCCGGGTCAACGCGCGCGCCGGCCGCCTCGCGCCGAAGCTTGCGGCGGCCATCGAGCAGGCGGCGCTGGAGGCCGGGCGCGGCGCGCTGGACGAGCATTTTCCGCTCCACGTCTGGCAGACGGGCTCCGGCACGCAGACCAACATGAACGTCAACGAGGTGCTGGCGAGCCGCGCCAACCAGCTCCTCGGCGCGGCAATCGGCGCGAAATCGCCCGTGCATCCCAACGACCACGTGAACATGGGCCAGTCCTCCAACGACATCTTCCCCACCGCGATGCACATCGCGACCGTGACGGCCCTCGAGGACCAGGTGCTGCCCGCCACCGAGGCGCTGGAAGCCGCCATCACGGCCAAGGCGCGGGAATGGGCGGATGTGATCAAGATCGGGCGGACGCACCTGCAGGACGCGGTGCCACTCACGGTCGGGCAGGAATGGGGCGGCCACGCGGCGCAGATCCGGGCCGCATGCACGCGGCTGCGCGGTGCCGAGGCCGGCTTGTTCGAGCTTGCCGCTGGCGGCACGGCGGTCGGCACCGGGCTCAACGCGCCGCCTGGCTTCGGGCCGGCCATCGCCGCCGAGATCGCCGCCCTCACCGGCCGGCCCTTCGTCACCGCGCCCGACAAATTCGCGGCGTTGGCCGGGCTCGACGCGATGCTCGCCGCGATGGCCGCGTTGCGCGGGCTCGCCGCCGCGCTGCTCAAGATTGCCAACGACATCCGCCTGCTCGCCTCCGGCCCGCGCAGCGGCATCGGCGAACTGATCCTGCCAGAGAACGAACCCGGCTCCTCGATCATGCCCGGCAAGGTGAACCCGACGCAGAGCGAGGCGATGGTGATGGTCTGCACCCAGGTGCTGGGGCTCGATGCCGCGGTGGCCTTCGCCGGCGCGCAGGGGCAGTTGCAGCTCAACACGATGCGCCCCTTGGTCATTGCCAACGTGCTCGGCGCCTGCCGCCTGCTTGCCGACGCGGCCACGAGCTTCCGCCGCTTCTGCGTCGAGGGCACCAAGCTCAACCGGCCGCGCATCGCGGACATGCTCGATCGCTCGCTGATGCTGGTGACGGCGCTGGCCCCCGAGATCGGCTACGACCGCGCCGCGGCGATCGCGCACGAAGCGCACGCCCACGCCACGACGCTGCGCGAGGCGGCGCTGGCCTCCGGCGCCATCAGCGCGGAACGTTTCGACGCGCTGGTCGATCCAAGGAAGATGGTCGGAGGAAGCTGAGGCGGCGCGGCGACCAATCCGCGCGCGACACTGCGCCCATCCGCGCCGCGATCGCGCGGTAGGCTGGCCCAACCGCGACGGATCCGTCCGCCGCGATGGCGAGCCCGTCCTGCCCTTCCAGCATGTGGGGCGGCATCGCCTCGACGAGGCTGTCCACGCCGAAGGCAATCCACGGCTCCGGCAGCGCCACTTGCAGCGCGCGCACCAGGCTCGACTTGCCGGCGCTCGACCCGCCGTTGAGGACGATGACCCGCGGGCGCGCCGGCCCCCGCGCTAGGTCGCCGCGTCGAGGCAGTAGCGCGCGACCTGCTCGTGGGTTGCGAACCACACCTGCCCCTTCGCCTTGATGTGCGCGATGTGGCGCGCCAGCAGGGCGATGCGCGAGCGATGCCCGATCACATGCGGATGCATGGTCACGATGTGCAGGCCGCCCTCCTGCCACGCGAGATCGAACTCGGCGTTGAAGATCTCCTCCACCGAGGAGGGCGGCGTGTAGGGGCGCAGGCTCAGCATGCGCTGCATGTTGAAATAGACCGCGTCGTCGCGGATCCATTCCGGCGGCAGCTCCACGATCCCCGTGGCCTCACCGTCAGCCGTGAGCTCGTAGGGTTCGTCGTCGGCCATCAGCGAGGAATCGTAGAGCAGCCCCATCTCGCGGATGATCGAGAGCGTGTGCGGCGAGAAATCCCAGCTCGCGGTGCGCATGCCGACTGGCGGCTTGCCTGAGATCTGGGTCAGCACCTCCGCCGCGCGCATCGAAAGGTCGCGCTCGGCCTCCAGGGGCAGCGTCGTGTTCCGCTCGTGGATCCAGGAATGGATGCCGATCTCGTGCCCGTCCCCCGCGACCGCGCGCACCTCCTCCGGGTGCAGCAGCGCGGAGACGGCGGGGTAGAAGAAGGTCGCCGGAATCCCCTCGCGCTCCATGAGCGCCCTGATGCGCGGCACGCCACGGCGCGCACCGTACTGGCCCTGGCTGATGCGCATCGGGCTGTCATCGGCGTCGCGCAGCGGGATGGTCTCGTGGTCGGCGTCGAAGGAGAGCGCCACGGCGCAGCGCGCGCCGTTGGGCCACGCCTTCGGCGCCAGGCTCCGCCCCGCCC
>DAHUXX010000173.1 GCA_027306955.1 Acetobacteraceae bacterium
CGTGACACTCGGCGCGGAGTGGGAGGCGGATTTCGCGGACGCGCTGGTGGGCCCCACCGAGGACCGGCAGCTTGCGATGGCGCCCACGCGCCTCACCGCCTTCATGCAGCGCCTACGCACGGTGCTGGACGCGGCGGCGGAAGCGGGCGAGCACCCGGTGCTGGTGGTGAGCAGCGCCATTCGTTTCCATCTGCGCGCGATCGTGGAGCGGGTGCGGCCGGCGACGGCGGTGCTGGCGCAGGCCGAGATCAGCCCGCGCGCGCGCATCCGCACCATCGCGACGCTGTAGCGGATGAAGCTGCACCTGTTCACCGGCAAGGACACCGCCGCCGCCATCGCCGCCGCCCGCGCGGCGCTGGGGCCGGAGGCTCTGGTGCTGGAGCAGCGTCGCGTGAAGGGCGGCGTGGAGATCACGGCCTCGGTGGAGCGCGCGCAGGAGGAGGCGCCGCCCGTGCCGGACATCCTCGCGGCGCATGGCGTGCCCGAGCCGCTGGCCCGCGCGCTCGCCGCCTCGCCGCTCGCACTTCCCGCGCGGCTGCGCTTCGGTGCGTTGCCGCCGGGGCCGGTGATGCTGGTGGGCCCGCCGGGCGCGGGCAAGACGCTGGCGGCGATCCGCCTTGCGACCTCGGCCCTGCTCGGCGGACGTTGCCCATGCGTCACGAATGCCGATGCGCGCCGCGCCGGTGGGGAGCTGGCGGCGCTGCTCGCTGTGCCCGGCCTCGCGCCGCACGCCGATGCCGCGAGTGCGGATATCGTGGACACGGCGGGGATCGACATCTTCGACGCCGCCGCCCACGCCGAACTGCCGCGAACCGGCGCGGCCCGCGTGCTGGTGCTGCCCGCGGACCTCGACCCGGCTTGCGCCGCCGAGACCGCGCGCGCCTGGCACGGCTGGGGCTGCACGCATCTCATCGCCACGCGCCTCGACCTTTCGCCACGGCTCGGCGCGCTGCTGGCGGCGGCGGATACGGGGCTGGTGCTGGCACTCGCCAGCCTCTCGGGCGCAACCGGTGCCGCGATGCTGCCGCTCACGCCCGCCTTCCTCGCCCGCCGCCTGGCCCGCGCACCGTCCCGGAGGCATCTTGATGCATAAGCAGAACAACATCGTCGCCATCGCATCCGGCAAGGGCGGCGTGGGCAAGACCTGGCTGGCGATCGCGCTGGCGCGTGCGCTCGCCGCCTCCGGCAGGCGCGTGCTGCTGTTCGACGGCGACCTCGGCCTCGCCAACATCGACGTGCAGCTCGGCCTCTCGCCCCGCCACGACATCGCGGACATCCTGGCCGGGCGCGTGGCGGCGGCGGAGGCGGTCGCGGCGCACGCGGGCGGCTTCGACATCCTCGCCGGGCGCTCCGGCAACGCGGCGCTGGCATCCCTGCCGGAGACGATGCTGGCAGCCCTCGCCACCATCCCCGCCCTGCTCGCCGACCGTTACGATACCGTTCTGCTTGACCTCGCCGCCGGGATGGACGCGACGATGCGCCGGCTCGCCAGCGCCGCGGGGGCGATGCTGCTGGTGGCGACCGGGGAGCCGACCAGCCTCACGGATGCGTATGCGGTGCTGAAGCGCCTCGCGCGCGAGTGCCCGGCGCTTGAGCCGGCGGTGGTGGTGAACATGGCGGGCAGCCTCGCCGCGGGGCGCGCGACGCACGCCACGCTGGCCCGCGCGGCAGTCCAGTTCCTCGCCCGCCGGCCGCCGCTTGCCGGCATCGTTCGCCGCGACCCCGCGGTGCCCGCCGCCATCCGCCGCCAGGCGCTGGCGCCGGCCAACAGTCTCGCCTCGGAGGACGCGACTGCGCTTGCGAACGCCTGGCTCGCGCCCTCAGCCCGGAGGGGGAAGGAACTCCACCTCGCAGGTGGCTGAGATGCGCACGACCTCGGCGGGGTCCGTGAGGTTGTGGATGCGGGTGAACAGCTCGTGCAGCTTGCGCGCGGGCGAGACCCAGAACAGCGCGCGCACGGTCCGCGAGCCGATGTTCTTGTAGCCGTGCGGGATGCCGCGCGGCATGCGCACCAGCGAGCCGACGCCGGTGCGGTGGATGCTGCCGGCGAGCGTGAGTTCCATCTCGCCGCGCAGGATGTAGATGAACTCGTCCTGCGTGGGGTGGATGTGCGGTGGCACGAACGTCCCCGGCTCGCCCATCACCTCGAACGCGAAGGAGGCGTCGCAGCTTTCCTTCATGTAGTAGGTCTGGCCGAGGATGTTCCACACCACGCCGCCGTCGCCCTCGCCGGCGGGCGTGATGCCCGCGTTCAGCTCTCCCATGTCGTTCTCCCTGTGTGTGCGCGGCGGAGGATAGCAGCGCGCGAGAGTTTGGCGAGGCGGAGGAACCCGGGGCTCAAGTCCCAGACATGGAGCCGCGGGCGTGAAGACGAATATGGATTTCGGGTGAAATTTGGGTTGCCATTTCTTCGGTCGGGCCGTATCAAAAATCTCGTTCCACGGGCGGCATCAGTTCCCGATCTTGCGAAGATGCTTCAGCTCGATGACTTTGAGACACGGACCCGCATCAAATCCCTGCGCTGACCGACAATTACCTGCGTAAGGGTGATTGGGAATGGAAGGGAGGGTATCATGAAAGTCCTGCTGACCGCGATTTGCCTGGCCGCGCTTCCCGGGGTGGCGCTGGCACAGCAACCGCCGGCGCCAGCGCTGCTACAGGCAAATGTCACGAAGCAGATCGGCTCATTCTGGAGCCCGACGCAGTTCTGGATCGTTGGCAAGCAATTCGATCAGAATCCCCTGAAGCCAAGCTTTGTCGTCCGGTTCCAGATGGATGCGACAAACCCGGCCGCGCTCTATGTGCCGGACGGGAACAAGGTCGGCGGCTCGCTGAGGGGCCATCTGGCCGATGTCTCGCCGGCCTGCTCCGTGACGTTTACGCGGTGACCGGGCCATGAACCTCGCCGCTCGCTGTGTGCTGCTGCTGCTGGTCGCGGCGGCACCCGCGCTCGCGGCCGGCACGGGGCCGATCGGCTTCTACGCCGATCTCGGCAACGCCGTGGGCTCCCAGGGCGCGCCGGTGGTCCGCCCGCCGATGCTGCTGCTGGCCGAGGATGGTTCCGTCGCCCTGGTGCGTCTGCGCTGGAAGGGCTGGGGCTCGCCCGTCGCGCAGGCAAGCGGCGTGTGGAGTGCCAGCAGCTGCTCGCCGAGCTGCGCCACCGGCAAGCGCACGGAGCTGCCCGCGACGCTCACGCTGTCGAGCCCGGGGATGGTGAACGGCCACCTGGTGTATCGCTGCTTCCGCGTCGAGCCGCCGCACAAGGCGCGCGACATGGCCGACCGCGGGTGCCTCCAGCAGGACGGCACCTACGGACCGTAAGGGCGGGCCCTGACGCGCGGGCGGGGGGATCGCGCCTCTATTTCCGGGCGCCGAATGCAAGAAGCAACGCGCCGGCGATCACGCCGATACCGCCAAGGATGACGTACCACATCGTCTGATCGGAGAAGTGGCCGGTCAGGGTGTTGGAAAGCCGTTCCAGCGGCGCCCTGGAAGCATGGTAGCCGAACCACAGCAGCACCACCCCGACGGCCAGCAGCACGGCCCCGAACATCCTGCTTATCGTCATCACGACCTCCGATGCTTCCGTTTCGCTGCCATGCTGGCCTTGCGCGCGCGCCGGCGGGCGCACGGGGGGCGGGCGCACGGCAAGCGCACGCAATGCCACCGCGATTCCTGCTCCGTGAAGGCGTGCAAGCCGCCGCGATCAGCGTGCGGGCGCGCTATTGCATCATGACATGACCGCCGATCAGCCCGGCGAACCACAGCACCGCCAAGACGACGAGCACGAGGACGAGAACCCCGCCAAGCCCGCTGCCGCCATAGCGGTTATAGCCATAGTACCCTCCTCCGCCACCCAGCAAGACAATCAGCAAGATGATGATGAGAATCGTGCCCATTTGTTTATTTCATCCCTTACACAGCATTGCCGTGTCATCATTATTGCACAGATTGCCGCGCAGCACCCCACGCATTGACCGCCAAAGATTGCCCGCTCACTGGCCACCCGCTCACTGGCCACCCGCTCACTGGCCACCCGCTCACTGGCCAATGGCGGGC
>DAHUXX010000179.1 GCA_027306955.1 Acetobacteraceae bacterium
CCCGCTGCCCGGCGATCTGCTGATCGCCGACCGCGGCGGCGGCTACCTCCTCGCCATCACGCCCACGAAGCAGGTGGCCTGGTCGCGGCACCTCACCTGGAAAAGCCCGACCGGCCTCCACTCCAAATGGGCCGACGACGCGTTCCTCACGCCGGACCACCGTCACATCATCTTCAACGAGGAGGACAACCAGGCCATCGACATCATGTCGATCGCGACCGGGCGGATCACCTGGACCTATGGCCATCCCGGCGTGAAGGGCGCGGCACAAGGCTACCTCGACACGCCCGACGACGCCTTCCAGTTGCCTGACGGCACCGTCGAGACCTCGGACATCGTCAACCAACGGGTGATCTTTATCGATCCGAAGACGAAACGGATCATCCGCCAGTACGGCACCACCGGCAAGCGCGGCCACCAGCCGCCGAAGCTGCTCAACGCGCCGGACGGCGCCTATCCGACGCCGGACGGCGGGATGCTGATCACCGAGATCGGCTGGGGCCACGGCGACACCAGCTGGCTCGACCGCATCAGCCCCACCGGCAAGCTCGACTACAGCATCACCACCAACATGACCTACGCCTCGGACGGCAACGTGACGCCGCACGGCAACGTCATCGTGGTGGACTACCAGAAGCCGGGCGCGATCGAGATCTACTCGCCGCAGGGCAAGGTGCTGTGGAACTACCGCCCGACCGCCGGCATCGGTGAGCTCAACCACCCGTCCAACGCCATCGTGCTGCCCAACGGCAACATCCTGGTCTGCGACGACTGGAACGACCGCGTGATGGTGATCAATCGTCAGACCAAGGCGATCATGTGGAACTATGGGCACCTCGGCGTCGCGCGCAACGCGGCGGGCTACCTCAACATCCCCGACGAGGTGGTGTTCGTCCCCAACTCCTGGAACGTGAACTGGGCGAAGAAGTAATCCCCTTTCCGTAACGAAACGCGGCGCGGGGTGGCGAGCCCCGCGCCGCTGTCGTGTTCACGCCTGCAACGACGCCCCCGGCGCCCGCGGATAGGGGTCGAGCGCCAGCGCGAGCTGTTCCGCCGCCGCCTCGCCGAGGTCCATCGTGCCGCCCTCGCAGGCGATCTCGTCCTCGTCCTCGAGGTCGGGATCCGGGTTCTCGGTGCCGGCGGGGACGAAGCGCACGGCGAAGCGTTCCGCCACCTTTGCCTCGAACACCTCGCCGGTGACGACACAGACCTGGCTCACCACGGCATCGAGCTCGCCCTCGGCCCGCACCGCGCCCTTCGCCGCCGGTGCCAGGCGGAAGCGGCAGGCGAGCCGCGCGATGGCGGGCAGACCGAAGCGCCGCGCCAATGCGGCGCACTCGGCCTGGGTCGCCTCGACGCGCAGCTCCGGCGGCGGTCGCGCCATGCGCTCCGGGCGGGAGAATTCCGGCGCGGCGTGTGGCTCGCTCAGAGTTTGCCCATCTCCTTCAGCACCTCGGAGGCGACCTTGAACGCGTCGAGGCAGGCCGGGATGCCGCAATAGATGCCGGTCTGCAGCAGCGCCTCCTTGATCTCGTCGCGGGTGAGGCCGTTGTTGATGGCGCCGCGCAGGTGCAGGCGCAGCTCGTTCGGCCGGTTGAGCGCGGTCAGCATCGCGATGTTGAGCAGCGAGCGGTCGCGACGCGAGAGGCCCTTGCGGGTCCACACCTCGCCCCAGCAATACTCGGTGACCAGTTTCTGGAAATCGACGGTGAAGTCGTCGGCGCGCGCGATCGAGGCATCGACATACTCACCCCCGAGCACCTCGCGGCGCACCGCGAGCCCCTTCTCGAAGGCCGGGCCCTGCAGCTCCTTGCGGCGCTTGTTCGCGGCGGCGGGTTTGGCGGCGGGTTTGGCTTTGGCTGGCATGGATGTTCCTCCGTTGCTTCCGCGCGAGGCTAGACCATTGGGCACCCGGCGGGGAGGCGCAGCGGCGTCGCGGTTGCGCCCCACGGAACGTCGCGTGGCCTGACGCCCGCGCTATGCTCGCATCCCCATGCAAACGGAGCGAACCGCATGCGACTGACCGATTTCAAGGCGCTGACCTTCGACTGCTACGGCACGCTGATCGACTGGGAGAGCGGCATGACCGAGGCGCTCCGCCCGCTGACCTCGCGGCTGGCCGCCCCGCTCTCGCGCGACGCGGTACTCGAGGCGCATGGCCGCCACGAGGCGGCGCAGGAGGCGGCGACCCCCACGAAGCTCTACCGCGACCTGCTGCCCATCGTGTTCAAGCGCCTCGCCGAGGAATGGCGCGTGCCGGTGAGCTGGGCGGAGTGCGAGGCCTATGGGCGCTCCATCGGCGACTGGCCGGCCTTCGCGGATACCGCGGCCGCGCTGGCCTACCTCAAGCAACACTACCGCCTGGTGATCCTGTCCAACGTGGACAACGCGAGCTTCGCGCGCAGCAACGAAAAGCTGGGCGTGGCGTTCGACGCGATCTACACGGCGGAGGACATCGGCGCCTACAAGCCCGCCGACCGCAACTTCGAATACATGCTCGGGCACCTGGGCGCGCTCGGCATCCGCAAGGAGGAGGTGCTGCACACCGCGGAGAGCCTGTTCCACGACCACGTGCCGGCCAACCGCCACGGGCTCGCTTCCTGCTGGATCCATCGCCGGCACGGCAGGGAGGGGTTCGGGGCGACGATGCACCCGGGCGCGATGCCGCGCCACGATTTCCGTTTCGAGAGCATGGCTGCACTGGCCGCGGCGCACCGGAAGGAGGTGGGCGGCTGAGACGCAACGCCGCGCGGCGTTGCGGCTGGGGATTTCGGAGACTTTGGAAGCCGGCGGCGGACCGCCGGCCGGTCAGACGGGGGCGCCACCGCCAGGCGGCGCCCCCAAGAGATAAGGCGGCGGGTCAGACGGCCTTCAGGTTTTCGGCGGAAATCTTGCCCTGCTGGCCGCGGGTCGGCTCGAAGCTGATCTTCTGGCCTTCCTTCAGGGAACCAAGCCCGGACCGCTCGACGGCGGAGACATGCACGAACACGTCCGCGCCCCCGTCGGTCGGCTGGATGAAGCCGTAGCCCTTTGTTGCGTTGTACCACTTCACGATGCCTGTCGACATCACGTCACTCCTATGCATCGGCATCCCGCGACATGCGGGACAACTTACCTTTCATGGGGAGTGCTGGTCTGCGGCGAGGCTTCGCACGAAGGAACAAACAACCCAGCCGAAAAGCGCCGAGAAGCCGGATTTAGAGATACCGGCCCAAATTTGCAAGGCTGGGTTTGCAGGGCTGGGTGGCCCGCACGGCGGGACGGCCGCTTTTTGCATGGCCGCGCGCGCGTCGGCGCCATAGCCTCGCGCCGGCGGACAGGTTTTCGGCAGGCGGGTCATGGGCGAGAAGGTTGCGGTCATCACGGCGGGCGGCAGCGGCATGGGTGCGGCGGCGGCGCGGCGGCTGGCGGCGGACGGGTTCAGGGTCGCCATCCTCTCCTCCTCGGGCAAGGGCGAGGCGCTGGCGGGCGAGCTTGGCGGCTTTCGGCGTCACCGGCTCCAATCAGTCCACGGCGGACCTCAGGCGCCTGGTGGACGGCACCATGGAGCGGTGGGGGCGGATCGACGCGCTGGTCAACAGCGCCGGGCACGGGCCGCGCGCACCCATCCTCGAGATCACGGACGAGCAGTGGCACGCCGGCATGGAGGTCTATTTCC
>DAHUXX010000183.1 GCA_027306955.1 Acetobacteraceae bacterium
GGCATGGCGTTTCCCCCGAAAATGGTTTCAAATGGAACTATATCCTGGTAAGGCGCGCGGCGCCAAGCACCAGAAAACCTCGGAGCCCGGATGCCCAGCTTGGGACGCGCGCTGCTCGATGCCCTCGCCGCCCATGGCGCACGCGAGATCTTCGGGATTCCCGGCGATTTCGTGCTGCCCTTCTTCAAGAAAGTTGAGGAGAGCGGCATCCTGCCGTTCTACACGCTGAGCCATGAGCCCGCGGTGGGGTTCGCGGCGGACGCGGCGGCGCGGTTCGGCGGACGGCTCTCGGTCGCGGTGGCGACCTGGGGAGCGGGCGCGTTCAACCTGGTGAACCCAATCGCGGGTGCCTGTGCCGAGCGCTCGCCGGTGGTGGTGATTTCCGGCGCGCCCGGCGTGCGGGAGCGGGCGAGCGGCTGGCAGCTGCACCACATGTCGCGCGCGATGGATACCCAGGCACGCATCTTCCGCGAGATCACGTGCGACGCCGCTGTGCTGGACGATCCGGCCCGGGCGCCCTCCGACATCGCGCGCGTGCTGCGCAGCGCGCTGGATTATTCGCGCCCCGTCTATCTGGAGCTGCCGCGCGACCTTGTGGGGGCGGCGACCGGGCGCGTGCCGATGCTGGAGCGGACGGCAACGGACCCGGAGGCGCTCGCCGAATGCGCCGAGGAAGTGCTCGCGAGGCTGATGCAGGCGCAGCGGCCGGTGCTGCTCGTCGATGTGGAGCTGCGGCGCTACGGCGTGGAGGAAAAGGTCGCGGCGCTGGCCGAGCGGCTGGGCATCCCCGTCGTCACCACCTTCATGGGCCGCGGGCTGCTCGCGGCATATCCGGCGCTGGTACGCGGGACATACCTGGGAGCCGCGGGTGATGCGGCGATCACGGCGCTGGTGGAGGATTCCGATGCGCTGCTGTTGCTGGGCGTGATCCTGTCGGACACGAATTTCGCCGTCTCCGCACGCAAGATCGACATGCGCCACGCGATGCTGGCGCTGGACCGGGCAGTGCGGGTGGGGCACCACACTTATCCGAATATTCCGCTCGACGCGCTGCTGGATGGGCTGCTTGCGCGGGCGGCGGCGCGGCCGGCCGCAGGACGCCGCGCGTTCACGGAGGCGGCAACGACGCTGGCGGCGGACGATGGCGCGCTGCGCCCGTCCGACATCGCGGCGGGGATCAACGATCTGTTCGCGGCGCACGGGAACATGCCGATCGCGGCGGATATGGGCGACTGCCTGTTCACCGCGATGGAGATCGCCAACACCGGGCTTGTGGCGCCAGGCTACTACGCGGGCATGGGGTTCGGCGTGCCGGCGGGGCTCGGTGCCTGTGTCGCCGCCGATGGGCGGCCGCTGATCCTGGTGGGCGACGGCGCGTTCCAGATGACGGGCTGGGAACTGGGGAATTGCCGGCGCTATGGCTGGGACCCGATCGTGATCGTGTTCAACAATTCGAGCTGGGAAATGCTGCGCGTGTTCCAGCCGGAGAGCGGGTTCAACGACCTCAGCGACTGGCGCTTCGCGGAGCTGGCGGGACCGCTGGGCGGCGACGGCGTGCGAGTGGCCACGCGGCGGGAGTTTGCCGCCGCACTCGCGCGCGCCTACGCCACGCGCGGGCGGTTCCAGCTCATCGAGGCGATGTTGCCGCGCGGCGAGACCTCCGAGACGCTCGCCAGGTTCGTGGCGGGGTTCAAGGCGGCACGGGCCAATTCGTGATAAGGACGGGCCGGGAGGACACGATGTACACGCAGGGACTGGTGTCGATCGAGGGCGCGGGAGGGGCGGAGGAAGAACGCTTCCAGGCACGCGTCGACGCGGAGGAGCGCATCGAGCCGAATGACCGGATGCCGGAGGCGTACCGGCGCACGCTGCTGCGCCAGATCTCCCAGCATGCGCATTCCGAGATCGTCGGCATGCTGCCGGAGGGGAACTGGATCACGCGCGCGCCCTCGCTCAAGCGCAAGGCGGCGCTGCTGGCCAAGGTGCAGGACGAAGGCGGGCACGGGCTTTACCTCTACGCCGCGGCGGAGACGCTCGGCTCCTCGCGCGAGGAGATGGTGGATGCGCTGCTCGAGGGACGCGCGAAATACTCCTCCATCTTCAACTACCCGACGCGCACCTGGGCGGATATCGGGGCCATCGGCTGGCTGGTGGATGGGGCCGCGATCATGAACCAGATCCCGCTGTGCCGCTGTTCCTATGGACCCTACGCGCGGGCGATGATCCGCATCTGCCGCGAGGAAAGCTTCCACCAGCGCCAGGGCTACGAGATCATGCTGACGCTGTGCCGCGGCACCGAGGCGCAGAAGGCGATGGCGCAGGACGCGCTGGATCGCTGGTGGTGGCCGTGCCTGATGATGTTCGGCCCGCCCGACGGAGAGAGCCAGCACAGCGATGCCTCGGCGCGGTGGAAGATCAAGCGCTTTTCCAACGACGGACTGCGGCAGAAATTCATCGACGCTACGGTGCCGCAGGCGCACTATCTCGGCCTCGCAGTCCCGGACCCCGAACTTCGTTTCGACGAAGCATCGGGGCACTGGCACAGCGGGCCGATCGACTGGGAGGAGTTCCGCCGCGTGCTGGCGGGCGGAGGGGTCTGCAACCGCGACCGCTTGGAGGCGCGGCGCCGCGCCCACGAGGAGGGCGCCTGGGTGCGCGAGGCGGCGCTCGCCTATGCCGCGAGGCAGCGGAGGGTCGCGGCATGAGCGAGGAAAGGACCCCGCTCTGGGAAGTCTTCATCCGCGCGCGGCAGGGGCTCGCGCACCGGCATGTCGGCTCGGTGCACGCGGCGGACGCGACGCTGGCGTTGCAGGCGGCGCGCGATGTCTACACGCGGCGCGGCGAGGGGCTCTCGATCTGGGTGGTGCCGTCCGCCGCGATCACCGCCTCCGACCCCGCGGACAGAGACGAGCTGTTCGAGCCGACGGCAAGCAAGATCTACCGCCATCCGACCTTCTACGACATTCCCGACGACGTGGGGCACATGTGAGCGCGACGATCCCGGTCGCGGAAACCCCGCTCGTGCGGTTCCTGCTCGGGCGGGCGGATGACGCGTTGATTCTCGGCCATCGGCTTTCGGAGTGGACCGGGCACGCACCGATCCTGGAGGAGGAACTGGCGCTGGCGAACATCGGGCTCGACCTCATCGGCCAGGCGCGCGCGCTCTACGCATTCGCGGCGGAGGCGGAAGGCGCGGGACACGACGAGGACGACTACGCGTACCTCCGCGACGAGGGGCAGTTCCGCAACCTGCTGATTGCCGAGCGCCCGCGCGGGGATTTCGCCGACACGATGGTGCGCCAGGCGCTCTACGCGATCTACGCCGAGATGTTCTGGCAGGCGGCGAGCCAATCCACGCAGCGCGAGCTTGCCGGTTTCGCCGCCAAGGCGGCGAAGGAGATGGCGTACCATGTACGGCATGCCGGGACCTGGGTGGTACGGCTCGGCGATGGCACTGCGGAAAGCCATGCCCGGGCGCAGGCGGCGCTCGATCGTATCGCGCCGTATCTCGACGAGATGTTCGACGCCGAGGATCCGTCACTCGCCGGCATCGTGCCCGATGTACCGGCACTGCGACCGGGGTGGGACGGCGCCGTACGGGCGTTGCTCGAGGAGGCGAAGCTGTCGCTGCCTGACGTTCCTTTTCCGCAACGTGGTGGCCGGGCCGGACGGCATGGCGAGACGCTGGGGCATCTCCTGGCTACCTTCCAGCACCTGCATCGCAGCCATCCCGGCGCGACATGGTGACGGAGCTCGCGCGCGCCCGGGAAATCGCGGCTGCTGTTGCCGACCCCGAGCTGCCGGCGCTGACCATCGGCGAGCTCGGGATGGTGCGCGACGTGACCGAGACCGCGGACGGGATCGAGGTTGCGATCACGCCGACCTATAATGGCTGTCCCGCGATGGGAATGATCGCGCTGGCCATCGAGGCGACGCTGCTGGAGGCGGGCTTTTCTCGCGTCGCGGTGCGTATCGTGCGGGAGCCGGCCTGGACCACCGACTGGATCGGGGCGCAGGCGCGCGAGAAGCTGCGCGCCGCCGGGATCGCGCCACCGGCGCCCCGCACGGCGGGGTGCCTTGCCCCCGCTGCCCTTGCCTGCCCGCGCTGCGGAAGTGCCGAGACCGAGGAGATCGCGCCGTTCGGCGCCACGGCCTGCAAGTCGCTCTGGCGCTGCCGTGCCTGCCGCGAACCGTTCGAGCATTTCAAATGTCACTGACCGCACCCATGTCACGAACACAGGGGGCCGCACCCCGCGTGGCGCTGTGCTTTCATCCGCTGCATGTAACGGAAGTGCGCCGTGAGACCGCTTCCGCTGTCTCCGTCGCGTTCGAAGTGCCCGAAGCCCTGCGCGATATCTTCGCTTTCCAGCCAGGGCAGTATCTGACGTTGCGTCGTCAGATCGACGGCGAGGAGGTGCGGCGCTGCTACTCGATCTGCGCACCGCCGGCGGCGGGAGAGCTGCGGGTCGCCATCAAGCATGTCGAGGGCGGCGCATTCTCCACCTTCGCCAACACCAAGCTCGCGGCGGGCGACGTGCTCGAGGTGCTGCCGCCGGAGGGGCGGTTCGCG
Source organism: Acetobacteraceae bacterium (assembly GCA_027306955.1). Taxonomy (GTDB): domain Bacteria; phylum Pseudomonadota; class Alphaproteobacteria; order Acetobacterales; family Acetobacteraceae; genus JAJXXT01. The sequence continues at coordinate 4,571 of DAHUXX010000183.1, forward strand.
TCCGGGGCCGGCAGCGGGGATGGCCGGCGGCATGTGGCGATCGCCGCGGGCTCCGGCATCACGCCGGTCATGTCCATCCTCGCCACGGCGCTGGAACGCGAACCGGCGAGCGAGGCATTGCTGCTCTACGGCAGCCGCTCGACGCCGGAGATTTTGTTTCGCGACGCGCTCGAGGACCTGAAGGACCGGCATCTCGACCGGCTGTCCATCGTGCATGTGCTGTCGCGCGAGGAGCAGGATCTCGGCATGTTCGCGGGGAGGCTCGACGCGGAAAGGATT
>DAHUXX010000189.1 GCA_027306955.1 Acetobacteraceae bacterium
CCCGCTCGGCGAGGAGGAAGCCGTAGGCGGCGATGCACAGCGTGGCGTGGTGATGAAAGCCGCGCCAGCCGCGACCTTCGTAATGGCCGAGGCCAAGTTCTTGCTTGAGGTCCTGGTAGGGGTCGGTTGAGGATACGTGCAAAAATCCTCACGAGCTTGGCGGCGAGAGCGCACGGGCACGTTTGGTGATCTGGCCGACGATGCCGCGGCTGGCCTGGCCCGCGATCCTGGCCTGGATCTGACGAATGCTGAGGTCGGTCGAGGTCGCGAGGGCCTCGATCTCGCGGACGACACGCTTCGGGATCGCAGGCCGTCCCAGATGTTTTCCGCGCGCCTCGGCCGCCCGCATGCCGGCAGTAACGCGCTCGCTGATGAGCGAAGACTCCAGTTCGGCCATCGCGCCGATGATGGTGAACATTGCCCGTCCCATCGGGCTGTCGGTGTCGACCTGGTCCTGGACGCTGACGAACCGGATCCCGAGATGGTCGAACTCCTCCAGCGCCATCAGCAGGTGACGCGTGCTGCGGGCGAAACGGTCGAATTTCCAGACCAACACGCAGTCGAGGTCACGACGACGGGCGGCCGTCATCAAAGCGTTGAGCTGGGGCCGACCCTCGCGGCGGCCTGAGACGGCCACGTCGCAGTAGTCCTGCACGATGTTGAGGCCGGCCCGCGCGGCGTAAGCGCGCAACCCGTCATACTGCAGGTCCGGTTTCTGGTCAGCGGTCGAGACCCGCAGGTAGAGGGCGGTACGGGTTCCGTGCCGCCGCGTGGTTGCGCGCCTGCGTCCAGAAAGGTGTTCCTTGCCGGACACCGGCAGGTTACCTCCCACCTCCTTCAAACCGCACGCTTCATACGACCCCTGCGGCGTACCCTTTTCCGGACACACCATGACAGCCATCGACCGCACCGCCTACCCGCGTCCGGGTGCGCGGCTGAGCCGCGAGGAAATGGGAGCACGCTACGACCTGACCGAGGCGGAGATCGCCTTCGTCCGCGCGAGCGCCCGCACGGACACAAGCCGCCTGCTGCTCGCGGTGTCGCTCAAGACGCGGCGCGCCTTCGGGTTTTTCCCGGCGCCCGGCGACGTGGATGCCGGCATCGTCGCCCATGTCGGCGCGCAACTCGAACTGGCGACTCCGGACGCGCCGGGCGACCATCTGCGCCTCACGAGCACGCTCTATCGCCACCATGCCGCGGTCCGGGCGCATCTGCGCGTCACGCCCTATGGCGAAGCGGCCGAACGGCTGCTGACCGAGACCATTCTCAAGGCCGCCGAAACGATGAGCGATCCGGCCGACCTCATCAACCGGGCCATCGAGGCGCTGCAGTCCGCGTCCATCGACCTGCCCGCGTTCAGCACCCTGGACCGGCTCGCGGGCAGGCTGCGGGCCGAGGTTCACGGACGCATGTTCGGCCGGGTGGCGGAACGCCTTGCCGGCGACGACGCGACGGCGTTGGACGCGTTGCTGATCCGGCCGCCCGACAGCGCGACGACCCCGTTCAATCGCCTCAAGCAGGCGCCCGGCCCGGCCACGCCCACGACGATCAGGCTTTGGGTGGAGCGGCTGGAATGGCTGGGCGGAATGATCGACCCCGACTTGGCCTTGCAGGGCATCGCTCACACCAACCTGCGCCAGTTCGCGGCCGAGGCGGCGGCGATGGAGGTGAGCGATCTGGCGGACGTCACGCAGCCGGGCAGACGCCACACGCTCCTGCTCGCCCTCCTGCGCCAGGCGCGGATGCGGTGCCGCGACGAGCTGGTCGAGATGATGTCGCGCCGCATCCGGCGCACGCAGGCGCTCGCCAAGGAACGGCTCGAAACTCTGCGCGACCAGCACCGGGATATCGAGGAGGCCTTGATCGGCGTCTTCGGCCAGGTGCTCGAGACGGCGCAGGCGCAGGACGCCGACGACGCGTTCGGTTCTCGCGTGCGGGCGTTGCTGTCCGAGCAGGGCGGCGTCGATGCGCTGGCAGCGCAGTGCGAGACCGTGTCCGCCTGGCACCGCGACAACGACCTGCCGCTGCTCTGGCCGATCCACGCCCGTCACCGCGCCCTGCTGTTCCGCCTGGTCGATCTGCTCGACATCCGGTCGGCGACGCAGGATCGCAGCCTGCTGGACGCGTGGGCCGTGGTGAGCGCGCACCGGCACGCGCGCCGGCCCGACGTGCAGGCAGACATCGACCTTGGGTTCTCGTCGCAGCGTTGGCGCAGCTTCGTGGTGAGGCGCCGCCCTGATATCGTCTTCGACCGGCGCGCGCTGGAGGTCTGCGTCTTCATCCATCTGGTGGACGCGCTGCAGACCGGCGACCTCTACGTCGTCGGTGCCGAAAATTTCGCAGACTACCGGGCGCAACTCCTGCCCTGGTCCGAGTGCGAACTCCGGCTGCCGGCCTACTGCGCGGCCCTCGGCATCCCTGAGCGGGGCGAGGACTTCGCGGCGATGCTGAGGGCCGAACTGACCCAAGCCGCCACCGAGGTCGACGCGGGCCTGCCCGACAACACCGAGCTGAGCATCGGCGAGGACGGGACGCCGCATCTCAGACAGATGCCAGCCACGTCGCCGCCCGCCGGGCGGGCGGATTTCGAGCAGGAGGTTCGTGCGCGCATGCCCGAGCGGCACCTCCTCGACATCCTCAAGCATGCCGAACATTGGTCCCGCTACACGCGGCATTTTGGGCCGCCGTCCGGCGCCGACCCCAAGCTCGCGCAGGCCGTCCAGCGCTACCTGTTCACCGTCTTCGGCTACGGCTGCAATCTCGGCCCGAACCAGACCGCGCGCCATGCGCCCGGCATCGCGACCGCGCAGGCGCTGCGCCGGATCAACGCGCAGCACATCAACGCCGACAAGCTGGAATCCGCGATGGTAGACGTCATCGACCAGTACGCCCGCTTCCCGCTGCCCCGGCACTGGGGCGGCGGCCGCGCGGCGATCGCCGACGGCACCCACGTCAAACTCCGCGAGAACAACCTGATCGGCTCGCGGCACATCCGCTATGGCGGGTATGGCGGGATCGCCTACCACCACATCGCCGACAGCTACATCGCGCTGTTCACGAGCTTCATCCCGTGCGGCGTCTGGGAGGCGGTCCACATCCTTGACGGGCTGATGAAGAACCGCTCCGTGATCCAGCCCGACACGCTGCATGCCGACACCCAGGGTCAGAGCGAACCCGTCTTCGGCCTGTGCCGGCTCCTCGGCATCAAGCTGATGCCCCGCATGCGCAGCATCGGCGACGTCACGTTCTACCGGCCCGCGGCGTCGATCCGCTACCGCCACATCGACGCGCTGTTCAGGGCCGAGATCGATTGGGACCTGATCGCGACGCACGCACGCGACGTGTTCCAGGTGGTTCTGTCGATCCAGGCGGGGTGGGTCACGCCGTCGATGCTGCTGCGCAAACTCGGCACGTACAACCGCCGCAGCCGGCTTTACCGGGCGTTCCGCGAGATCGGCCGCGTCGAGCGCACGCTGTTCCTGCTGCGGTTCATCGCCGACACGGAAATCCGCCGGACGATCCGCGCCGAGACCACCAAGATCGAAGCCTTCAACGACTTCCTCGACTGGGTCTCGTTCGGCGGCCCCGTCATCAAGAGCGGCGATCCCGTCGAGCAGGAGAAGCAGCTCAAATACGCGAGCCTCGTCGCCAACGCGGTGATGCTGTCCAACGTCGCCGATTTGACCGCCACGCTCGGCGCGATGGACCACGACGGGCACGCCGTCACCCCCGCTCTGGTCGGCTGCCTCAGCCCCTACACTCGCGAGCACATCCGACGCTTCGGGCAGTACGTCCTCGACATGGGCGACCTGCCCCCGCCGCTCGACCCGCAACCGCTGCCGTTCGAAACAGCCACGTGAGGATTTTT
>DAHUXX010000194.1 GCA_027306955.1 Acetobacteraceae bacterium
GGCTACACGATGCGCGAACTGCTGCTGGAGACCGCGCGCGCGATGGGCGCGACGCCGCGCCTGGTCGCGCTGCCGGACGGGCTGCTGCTCGCCGCCGGTGTCGCGGGCTCGCTGTGGGCGCGGCTCGGCCTGCCGGCGCCCATGCTCACGCGCGGCAAGGCGCGCGAGATGCTGCACCGGGACTGGGCCGTCACGGATTCAGAACATCTTCCCCATGCGGTGCATCGCCCGCGTATCGGCATCGCCGAGGGGTTTCGCGACACCGTCGCCTGGTATCGCGCCGCCGGCTGGCTGCGCTGAGCTACAGCGCGCGCTCGTAGACGCGGTAGGTCTTGTAGGCGACGCCGCCGAGGCTTTCGTTGATGTGGCGCATCGGCCAATTGTCCTCCAGAATCCAGGACAACTCGACGCGCTCGAAGCCCATGCCGGCGGCGTCGCGGCGCACGGCGTCCATCAGCAGGAACGGCAGCAGCTTGCCGATCATGCCCTGCTGCGCCGCGCGGCGGATGCCCATCAGTGGCACCCGAGCGGTCTTGAGGCCCTTCACCTTCAGTCGCCACAACAGCTTCGCCCAGCCGAACGGCAGCAGCCGGCCGCCGAGATCGCGGATCGCCTCGTTGAGGTTGGGCAGGCAGACCAGGAAGCCCACCGGCTCGCCCCTGAGCGAGACGATGCTGACCAGGCGCGGGTCGAGCAGCGGCTTCAGCGATTTGGCGAGGTGGTCCGTCTCGGCCTCGGAGAGCGGCACGAAGCCCCAATTGTCGGCCCAGGCATCGTTGAAGATCGCGGTGATGGTGCGGACTTCCTCGTGATAGCGTTTGAGGTCCAGGCGCCGCACCGAGACCTCCGCCGGCAACGGGCGCGCCAGCAGGCGCCGGGCGGAGGCGGGCAGGTCGACGGTGACGTCGTAGAGATAGGCGAGCACGTCCTTCGCCTTGGCAAAGCCCAGCGCCTCCAGCCGCCTGCCGACATAGGGAAGGTCGTGGCCCATCAGCAGCATCGGTGGGGTATCGAAACCATCGACCAGCAGCCCCGTCTCCTCGTTGATGTTGAGGTTGAAGGGACCCTGCATGCGCCGCATGCCGCGCGCGCGCAGCCACGCGGCAGCGGTCTCGACCAGTGCCTGGAACACCTCCGGGTCGTCCTCGGCGGCGATCATGCCGAACAGGCCCGGGGCGTCCGGGTGCAGCGCGAGCGCCTGGCGGTCGACCTGGGCGCTGATCCGCCCCACGTCGCGCCCGTCGCGCCGCGCGAGCCAGAACTGCACCGCGGCGTGGGAGAAGAATGGGTTTTTCGCCGTCAGTGCGTCGAGCCGCTCCAGGTGCAGCGGTGCGACGTAATTGGGATCGTCGCGATGCAGGCGCCCGGGCAGGCGGATGAACCGGTTGAGCAGCGCGCGCCCCTCGACGGGAACGATCTCGATGCCGCTCACGGTGGCCTCCGGCCGGGTTCTCGTGCCATGCCGTTTCACCTCTCCATCGTTCGCACAGTGGCCATCCGAGCGCGGCCGGCGCATTGCGGCAAGTCGTGGTGGAGGGCGCGGGCCCATGCGGCCCGCGCCCCGCCGCTCAGGTCCAGCTCGAGAGGTAGAAGCGCGGGAGCTCGTCCGGGAACGGCTCGAACTTCAACGTCCTCACGAAGGCGTAATAATCCACGAAAGTGAACAGCGGCAGCCAGTCCGCGTTGGCGGTGATGCGGTGGATCGCCTCGCCGTAGTATTTCAGCCGCTGCTGCGGCTCGTTCACCGACCCGCCCTCCTTCACCAGCTTCTCGATCACCGGGTCGCGCACGTAGTCGGCCTTTCCGCCGGTGAAATAGAACGGCAGGATCGCGGAGACGTCGTTGATCGAATAGCTGCCCCAGCTGCCGGCGTTCATCGGCGCCTGGCCGGAGAGCACTTTCTGCACCACTGCGCCGACCTGCAGCTGCTCGATCTGCGCATCGATGCCCACCGCCTTGAGGTAGTTCTGTATCGCGGCGTTCCAGGAGGGCAGCAGATAGGTCACCAGCGTGGTGGAGAAGCCGTGCGGATAGCCGGCCTCGGCGAGCAGCTGCTTCGCCTTCGCGGGATCGTAGGGGTAGTTGACCGCCGCCGACGCCACGCAGCCGAACTGGGTCGGATAGCAGGGTGCCGCGATCGCCTCCGAGCCGCCCTGCACCAGGTCCTTCGCCATCGCCGCGCGATCGATCGCGTAGGAGATCGCCTCGCGCACCTTGACGTTGGTCATCGGGTTGCCCTTGCCCGTGCGCCCTGCGGCGTCCATCTGCAGGTAGCCGATCCGCATCGAGGGCGCGCGCATCGCCTCGCGCCCCGGCAGCGCGTTCAGGTTCGCGAACTGGTCCGGGTTGAACTGCCAGATCCAGTCCGCCTGGCCGCTGATGAAGGCGGTGAGCTCGCCCGCGGCGTCGAGCACCTCGGTGATCTTGATGTACTTGATCGCGGGCTTCCCCTTCGGGCTGCCGGCGTAGTAGCCGTCGAACCGCTCGAGGTCGATCTCGCTGCTGCCGTTGACGCGCGTGATCCTGTAGGGCCCCGCGCCGACCGGCTGCTTCGAATAGACCTCCGGCCCCACCTTCTCGCGGTACATCTTGGGATAGATCGGCAGCACCATCGAGAAATACTCGATCGCCGCGGGAAAGATGTTCTTCAGCTCGATCCGCACCTGATGGTCGTTGAGCTTCTTCGCGCCCTTGATGAAGGCGAAATTGCTCGGCACCGAGACCTTGGGGTCGTGCAGGATCGTTTCGAACGTGTAGACAACATCGTCCGCGCCGAACGGGTCGCCGTTGTGGAACTTCACGCCCTGGCGCAGCGTGAAGTCGATCGTCGTGGGTGTCGACAGCTTCCAGTCCGTCGCCAGCAGCGGCACGTTCTTGAAGGTGTGCGGGTCGCGATAGGTCAGCCCATCCCAGCACTGGTAGGCGACGATGAGGCCGGTGCGCAGGTTGTTGCGATAGGGATCCACATCGGGGATCGCGTCGCGCCAGGTGATACGCAGCGTGTCGCTGGCCTTGCCGGCGAATGCCGTGCCGGTCAGCTCTGGCATCGCGCCGATGGCTGCCGCGGTACCGAGGAAGGTGCGTCGTTTCATGATCGTCTCCTTCTGGTTGTCAGGTCGGAACGGATTGGACGAGGTGGCACTCGACATCCCCGCGGGCCGGCGCCTCGGTGGCACAGCGCGGGATCGCGACCGGGCAGCGCGGATGGAACCGGCAGCCGGCGGGAATATTCGCGGGGTCTGGCACCGCCTCGCCGAGCGGCAGGTCCGGCAGGCCGAGCCCCGGCTCCGGCGTCAGGACGGAGGCGAGCAGCGCCTTCGTGTAGGGATGGTGCGGCGCCGCGAACACGGATTCCGCCGCGCCCCGCTCGACGACGCGGCCGAGATACATGATCGCGATCTCATCCGCGACATGCTCCACCACCGCGAGATTGTGGCTGATCATCACGAGCGTGAGGTTGAAGGAGGCGCGCAGTTCCGCGAGCAGGTTCAGAATCTGTGCCTGCACCGAAACATCCAGCGCCGAGGTCGGTTCGTCGCAGATCAGGATGCGCGGCTCCAGCACCAGCGCCCGCGCGATCGCGACGCGCTGGCGCTGCCCGCCGGAAAGCTGGCCCGGGTAGCGCGTCGCCATCTCGGGCGTGAGTCCGACGCGCGAGAGCATCGAGAGCGCCCGTTCACGCCGCTCGCTCCGCGCCACGCCCGCCGCGCGCAGCGGCAGCGCCACGATCTCGCCCACGCGCCGGCGCGGGTTGAGCGAGCTCGCCGGGTCCTGGAACACCGGCTGGATCAGCCGCGCGCGCGCCTGCCGGTCCATCGCTTGCAGCACCTGTCCGCCGACGCGCACGTCCCCGCCGCTGGGTGCCAGCAGGCCGAGCAGCAGCCGCGCGAAAGTCGACTTGCCGCAGCCGGATTCGCCCACGATGCCGAGTGCCATCCCCTCCGGCACCGTGAGCGACACGTCGTCCACCGCGACCACGCGCCGGCGCACGCCGAACGTGCCGGCGCGCTGGTTGAACACCGCCGAGACGCCATTCGCCTCGATCGCGGCGCTCATGCCGCCTCCAGCCAGCCCGAGGCGAGCCGGCAGCGCCAGTGATGCGCGCCTTCCACGCGCTCAGCGACAGGTTCGGCGCATTCCTGCGTTGCGAATTCGCAACGGTCTCGGAAGGCGCAGCCGCGGAAACCCACCTCGGTGCGCGGCACGATGCCGGGAATGGTCGCGAGCTTCTCGCCGCGCCTTACCTTGCCCGGCACCGGGATCGCCCGCAGCAGGCCGCGTGTATAGGGGTGCAGCGGTTCGGCGAAAAGCTGTCCGACCGGCGCGTGCTCCACGATCTCGCCGGCATACATCACCGAAACGACATCCGCGATGCGCGCCACCACGCCGAGGTCGTGGGTGATAAGCAGCATTGCGAGACCGAGATCGCGCTTGAGATCGGCGAGCAGCTTCAGGATGCCCACCTGCACCGTGACGTCGAGCGCCGTCGTCGGCTCGTCGGCGACCAGCAGGTCGGGCTCACACAACAACGCGGTCGCGATCATCACCCGCTGGCGCAGCCCGCCCGAGAGCTGGTGCGGATATTGCCCAAGCCGCATGCCGGGTGCCGAGACGCCGACGCGCGTCAGCATTGCCTCCGCCCGCTCCACCGCCGCGGCGCGTCCCATGCCGCGATGCGCGCGCAGCACCTCCGTCATCTGCGAGCCGATCGTATAGGCGGGGTTGAGGCTGGTCATCGGCTCCTGGAAGATCATCGCCATGCGGTCCCCGCGCAGGCGGCGCATCGCCCGTTCCGGCAGGCGCGCGATGTCCTCGCCCGCGAAACGGATCGCGCCCGCCTCCCGCTTCGCGCCGCGCGGCAGCAGCCGCATCACCGCCAGCGCGCTGACGGATTTGCCGCAGCCGGACTCGCCCACCAGGCAATGCGTCTGCCCACGCTCGATGGCGAGGTCGATGCCGCGCACCGCCGCCATGGAACCGAACCGCACGCGCAGGTCGCGCACCTCGAGCACGGGGCTCATCCACCGCTCTCCCCGCCGAGCAGGTCGCGCAGCCCGTCGCCCAGCAGGTTGATGCCCAGCACCAGCGCGAACAGCGCGAGGCCCGGAATCTCGATCACCCAGGGCTTGAAGAACATGTAGTCCTTGGCCTCGGCGATCATCAGGCCGAGGTCCGGCATCGGCGGCGGCACGCCGAGCCCAAGGAAGGACAGCGCCGCGGCGAGCAGGATGGCGATCGCCATGTCCACCGTCGCCACCACGATCAGGTGGTGCACGATGTTGGGCAGGATCTCGCCGAGCACGATCCATCGCCGCGAGCAGCCCGCGCACCAGGCCGCCGCCACGTAGTCGCGCGAGGCCACCTGCCGCGTCGCCGAGCGCGAGACGACCGCGAAACGTTCCCACAGCAGCAGCCCGATGGTGAGCATCACCACCGTGAGCGAGCTGCCGACGAGGAACACCACCGTCAGCGCTACCAGGATGATCGGGATCGCGAGCCGGCAGGAGACAATGAACATCACCACCGCATCCACCCAGCCGCCGAAATAGCCGCCGAGCACGCCCAGCGTGGTGCCGATCAGCCCCGAGAGCACCACGGCGGTGAGCCCGATCATCAGCGAGATGCGCACGCCCAGCACCAGCCGCGCGAGATAGTCCCGCCCGAGCTGGTCGGTGCCGAACGGATGCGCCGGCGAACCGCCCGCCAGCCATTCCGGCGGCACGAAACGGTGCGCCAGGTTCTGCGTGAACGCATCGTGCGCCACCAGTGCCGGCCCGAAAATCGCGACCAGCACCGCGAACCCCACGACGACCATGCCCAGCACCAGCGGCAGGCGCCTGACCGTCCTCACGCCCCGCGTACCCGCGGGTCGAGCAGCGCGCTCACGAGGTCGGAGGCCACCGTGAGGCCGACGAAGATCAGCGAGAACAGCAGCACCACCGCCTGCACCACGGGGAAGTCGCCCTTGCCGATCGATTCCCACGCGAGATAGCCGAGGCCGTGGATGTTGAACACCACCTCCACCACCACGGAGCCGCCGAGGATGAAGCCGAGTTGCACGGCGGAGACCGCGACCACCGGCATCGCCGCGTTGCGCAGCGCGTGCTTGAGCACGATGGAGGCGCGGCTGAGCCCCTTCGCGCGCGCCGTGCGCACATAGTCCGCGCGCATCGCGTCCACCATGCCGCTGCGGGTGAGTCGCAGGATCACCGGGATCGCGACGAAGGAGAGCACGAAGGAGGGCAGGACATAGCCGGTCCAGCTCTCCACGCCCGCGATCGGCAGCCAGTGCAGGTCGATGCCGAACCAGATGATGAGCAGCAGACCCAGCCAGAAGCTCGGCATCGCCTGGCCGAGCAAGGCGACGGCGCCGATGGCGATGTCGAACACCGTGCCCTCCACCAGTGCCGCGGCGATGCCAAGCGGCAGCGCGATCACCAGCGCCAGCACGATCGCGAACACCCCGAGCCGGAACGTCACCGGGAAATGCGTCGCGATGAGGCTCGACACCTTCTCGTGGAACAGGAAGGAGCGGCCGAGATCGCCGTGTGCGGCGCGTGCCGCCCAGTCGTAGAACTGCACCGGCAGCGGACGATCGAGCCCGAGCTCGTGCTGGATCTTGGCGATCGCGGCGGCGCTCGCCTCCGGTCCCGCGATGTTGATCGCGAGATTGCCGGAGGCGCGGCTCAGCAGGAAACTCGCGATCAGGACGGTGCCACAGACAAGCGCCCCGAGCAGCAACGACCGGAGCAGGAATCGCAGCACCGTATACGGTCCCCCTTCGCGGCTGCGGATGACGCGCACTCGCCGTCTGGCGCGGCGGCACACGATGATGAATTTATGGAAGCAGCCATCCCCGTCGTCAATGCCGCAAGCCGCTCACGCAACGCCCGCGCCGAATGGCGCTATCCGGCAGCACCGAGCCAGGCCGGCCGCTCCCGGCGGGAACAGCCGCTGCATGCCGCCTCGACGCAAGCCGCGAGGCCGCCGAACCGCACCTCCCGCCCGACCAGGCCTGGCGCGTAATGCGCGTATTTGCCGGAGTTCGTCATCAGCGTCCGCGCGGCGGGGGGCACGACGGGCTCGCCGAGCATGCACCAGCAGGTATCGGTGATGACCGTGGCGCCAAACCGTTCTATTTCCGCAATGTGGCCAGCCTCGCTCGCCGCCCGGTGCACGGCCCGCCCGCAGGTCACGACGACGCTGACGCCGGGCGCGCGCGTCCGCCCCCGCACCAGGCCCGCGAGGCGCGCGAACTCGGAGAGCGAGAAATGCGGGTTGCCGAGGCTGACGAGCTCGATCGCGGTCTCGCCGGCGGTGTCCAGTGTCTCCCAGGTTGTTGCGAGATCGGGCAGGTTCACGCTAACCGCCCGTCCCGGCGCCTGTCCCGCCGCCTCCGGCGTGATCCCCGCGATGTGGAACATCGGCGCCGCCGCGGAGGTTGCGAACGCGGCGCCGAACGCCTTGAGCTCGTCCGGTCCCGCACCGCTGTTCTCCAGCCCGCGGATGAGCGGGATTTCCCTGCCGCAGATCGCGCCGCAGGCATAGCCGAGGACTGGCCAGAATGAATCGTCCGCACCCGCGGGGAGCACGACGTCGATCGCGAGCGTCGCCCGCCGTCCCGCGTCGAGATGGCTTCCCGCAAGCGGCGCGCGGCCGGTCAGCGCCACGCAGGCATCGAGGAAGTCTGGATATTTCAGCGTCCGCGCGCCGAGCACGCTGTTGGCATAAACGACGGCGTTGGACTCGCCCCAGCCGATCTGCTCGCCGAAGGCGGGTGCGGTCGCCAGCAGGTACGGCGCGCAGGTGAAGCTCGGTTGCGCGCCCAGCGCGAGATAGGCATCGGCGAGCGCGCTCGCCGGCTCGCCGAACGCCGGGTCGACGCCCAGCTCCCGCCAGCGCCGCCGGTCCACCGAGATCGAATTGAGTGTCGTCGGCACCCGCACGCGCCCGCCCATCTCCACCAGCATCTGCGCGAACCGCAGACCCGCGGGCCCGGTGTAGATGCAGCCGTCGATGTGCACCTGCGCAACGTCCGTCAGCTGCTCGGCGCCCTGCAACCCCGCCATCTTGACCAGGAGCCGCATCGCGACCTCGCAGGCCTTGCCGTGCCGGCCCGCGAGCATTTCCTCGTCGCGCGGTTCGAGTTGCAACGTCGGTCCTTGCGCTCTCGCGGCGGAGCGAGGCGCCGTCGCGGACGGCCCGGGCGCGTCGCCCGCCGGATAGAGCCAATCCCCCGCGACGCGCGCGCGGCGACACGCGGCGAGGCGCTCGAAATCGCGGCCCCCGATCCTGAGCACGGGCATCGGCCTGGCGAACACCAGCTCGCCCACCAGCGCGCCGAGGCTGATGACTTCCTCCGCCTCGCAGACGACGATGGCCGCCGGGGCCCGGCCGTTGAGAATAAGCTCCAGCAACACCGCGCTTCCCGTGCACGATCCACGCCCGCCGGGGATCGCCAGGATGCGCCCGCTGACACACTGCCCCGCCAGCTTGTGGTGATGGTCGATCACGACCCCGGTCGCGGGATCGATCCCGCCCCAGACGCTCAGGCCGGTCGCGGCATGCAGGATGTCGCCCTCGGCCTCTCCCGCGACCAGGGCTTGGCCGGGGATCGGGGCGGTCGTCGCAGCGGGCGCTTCCATCCGGGTCGCGGCCTCCTCGGCGCGGTTCGGCGCCCGGCGCAAACGTAGGACAACGCGGCGGCGATCACCATACGGTCGGCATGTTGCCGTCCCGCTTCGCGTTTTGGAGCCCGCTTCGCGCTTTGGAGGTAGTCAATCGTGCGGCAAGGTTGGAAAAGAAGCGCCGCACGCAACGACTCGCGCCGCGGGAGGAACCGGATGGATTTCGCGCTCACCGAGGAACAGAGAATGTTCGCGGACTCGGTCCGCCGCTTCGCCGCGGACCACCTGGCGCGCGACGCGCTGAAACGCGCCCATACGGCAGGCTTTCCGTTCGACGTGGCGCGTCTGGCGGCGGCGCAGGGGTTGCTCGGCATCACCGTCGCGCAGACGGATGGCGGGCAGGGCGGGACGCTGATGGACGCGGTGATCGCGATCGAGCAGGTCGCCGCCATCTGTCCGCGCTCCGCGGACGTGATCCAGGCCGGGAATTTCGGCCCCATCCGCACCTTCGCGGAGTACGCCACGCCGGCACAGAAGGCGCGTTGGCTGCCCGGCCTGCTCGCCGGCGAGAGCGTGATCTGCCTCGGCATGAGCGAGCCCGAGGCCGGCTCCGCCGCGACCGATCTGCGCACCACGGCGCGGCTCGACGGAAATCATTACGTGCTCGACGGCTCCAAGGTGTTCAGCACCAACAGCCCCGAGGCCGCGGTGTTTCTCGTCTATTGCCGCTTCGGGCCCGGGCTGGACGGCATCGGCTCCATCCTGGTGGAACGCGGCACACAAGGGTTCACGGTGGGCAAGCCCTCGCGCTTCATGAATGGCGAGGCATGGGGCGCGCTTTATTTCGAGGGCTGCCGGGTGCCGCAGGAAAATCTCCTGCTCGGCCCCGGCGGCTTCAGGAAGCAGATCGCCGCCTTCAACGCCGAGCGCATCGGCAACGCGGCGCGCTCGCTCGCCGTCGGCCGACACGCCTATGAACGCGCGCGCGAACACGCGGCGACGCGCCGGCAGTTCGGCCGCGTTCTCGCGGAATTCCAGGGCCTGCAATGGAAATTCGCGGAACTCGCGATGCAGATGGAGGCGGCGCAGCTGCTGCTCTACCGCGCCGCGACCAACGCCGACCGCGGCCTGCCAAGCGCCTACGAGACCGCGATCGCCAAGCTCGCCTGCAACCAGGCGGGCTTCGCCGCGGCGAACGAGGCGATCCAGGTCATGGGCGGCACCGGCTTCAGCGAGGAGACGACCGTGGAATACTGCATGCGCCGCTGCCGGGGCTGGATGATCGCCGGCGGCTCGATCGAGATGCTGAAGAACCGCATCGCGGAGGAGGTGTTCGCCCGCCACTTCAGCCAGCGCCCGCCGCGCGTCTCCGGTGCCGCATCGCAATGACCGCGATGCGCCCCGCGCCGGACGCATTGCTCGCGCCCCGCAGCATCGCCATCGTCGGCGCCTCGGACGATCTTTCGAAGACCGCGTCCCGGCCGTTGCGCTATCTGCGCGAGGCGGGGTTCGCGGGCGATGTCTATCCCGTCGCCCGGCGTGCCACGGTGCTCGGTGAACGCGCCTGGCCAAGCCTCGATGCGTTGCCGGAACGTCCAGACCACGCCTTCATCCTCCTGCCGGCGGAGGGGGCGATGGCGGCGGTGGCGGACTGCGCGCGGCTTGGCATCCCCGTCGCCACCGTGCTCGCGGGAGGGTTCTCGGAGGCGGGGCCCGAGGGTGCCGCGCGCGAGGCGCGGTTGCGCGCCAGCCTCGCCGGCAGCGCAACCCGGCTGCTCGGGCCCAACAGCATCGGGCTCGCCAACTTTAACTGCCGCATGGTGCTCACCGCCAACGCCGCCTTCGCCGAGCGCGACCTGCCGCGCGGCGGCCTGTTCGTCGCCTCCCAGAGCGGCAGCATGATCGGCGCACTGCTCTCGCGCGGCAAGGCGCGCGGCATCGGCTTCGCTGGCCTGGTTTCCGTGGGGGCGGAGGCGGATCTCGATATCGGCTCGATCGGCGGGGCCACGCTCGCGGACCCGGACGTAACGGCCTACCTGCTGTTCCTCGAAACCTTGCGCGCGACGCCGGCACTGCACGCCTTCGCGATGGCAGCGGCGGAGCGGGGCAAGCCGGTCGTCGCCTACAAGCTCGGCCGCTCGGCGGAGGCCGCAGAGCTCGCGCTTTCGCACACCGGCGCGCTCGCCGGGGAGGACGACGTTGCGGATGCGTTCCTGCGCGACTGCGGCATCGCGCGCGTGGACACGCTGGAAGGTTTGCTGGAAGCACCCGCGCTGCTGCACCGCCTGCGCATCCGGCCTCGGGGTGGGCGCAAGCCCGCGGTGGGCGTGGTAACCACCACCGGTGGCGGGGCGGCGATGGTGGTGGACCAGCTGGGCCTGCGCGGCGTTTGCGTGCAGCCGCCGGCGACGGCGACGCGCGAGCGGCTGGCCGCTGCCGGCATCGAGCCCGGCCATGGCCGCATCCTGGATCTCACGCTCGCGGGTACGCGCCCGGAGGTGATGCGCCCGGCGCTGGATGCGCTGCTGGCGGCACCGGAATTCGACCTGGTGATCGCGGTCACCG
>DAHUXX010000205.1 GCA_027306955.1 Acetobacteraceae bacterium
CTGGCCGGCGTGCCGGAGCCGGTGCTGCGCCGTGCCGCCGAAATCCTCGCGGCCCTGGAGGCGCGCGCCGGAAGGCTGACCGAGGCCGCGGCGCTGCCGCTGTTCGCCTCCGCGGCCCCTCCCGCCGCTCCCCCGACGCGCCAGGCCGACCCGCTGGCGGACGTGCTCTCCGGCATCGATCCGGACCGGCTCTCCCCCCGCGAGGCGCTGGACGCGCTCTACCGCTTGAAATCCGTGGCGGGCGCGGGCGACAATACGGGCCTAGACAAAAGCTGATGGCCCAACCCACCGCCCTTGCCCCAGGCACTCCGGTCCAAGGCGCTCCGGCAGCCGACGCTCCGGCTGTCGATGCCCCGCCCCCCGGCGCCGCGGAAGAAAACGCCGCGCTCGAACGCCTCGGGCACGTCGGCGGGCAGGTGCGCGCGGAGCTCGCCGAGGCCATCGCGGCGGACAGGAACAGCGCCCCGCCGCCGCGCGACGAGGTTCTTGCCGTGTTCCGCCGCCAGCTCGCCCATATCCAGGCCGAGGTGCGCGATACGTTCGAGGCCGGCAGCATCACCGGGCTCGCCGCCGCGTACCAGCTCGCCCGCCTGCATGACGGGCTGATCCAGGCGCTGTTCGCCTATGCCCTGGCGCAGCAACGCCAGGGCGCCACCAGGCCGGAAATGACCCTCGCCGCGACCGGCGGCTACGGGCGTGGCACGCTGGCGCCGTTCAGCGATATCGACCTGCTGTTCCTCACCGCCGACGCGCCAGGCGAGGAGACCAACGCCGTGGTCTCCTTCATGCTGTATTTCCTGTGGGATCTCGGCCTGCGCGTCGGCCATGCCACGCGCTCGATCGCCGACTGCATCGCCGAGGGGCGCGGCGACGCCACCATCCGCACCTCGCTGCTCGACGCGCGGCTGCTCGCCGGCGACGCCGCGATCTTCGCCGACTTCATGAGCGCCTTCACCGCCGCCTGCGCCGAAGACGGGCCCGCCGGCTACATCGCCGCCAAGCAGGCCGAGCGCGCCGTGCGCCACCGCCGCTACGGCGACTCCCCCTTCGTCGTGGAGCCCAACATCAAGGAGGGCCGCGGCGGGCTGCGCGACCTGCAGACGATCTACTGGCTGGCCCGCTGTGCCCTGGGGCTGCGCGACTTCGACCGCATCGCCGACCCGTCGAGCCCCGCCGAGGGCCTGCTGACCCAGGTGGAGCTGCGCCAGATCCGCCGCGCCTGGGACTTCCTCTGGGCGCTGCGCTTCCATCTCCACTACGTCACCGGCCGCGCCGAGGAGCGCCTGACCTTCGACCTCCAGCCCGTGGTGGGCGCGCGCATGGGCTACACGCGCCACGGCCGCCAGGACGGCGTCGAGCGCTTCATGCGCCACTATTTCCTCACCGCGCGGGAGGTGACGCGGCTGACGCACGTGTTCGAGCCGGCGCTGATCCGCGCCGCCCTCGGTGCGCCCGCCATCGCCGGGCGCACCGACGCGGACCTCGCGGAAGCCGGCTTCGTGCTCGCCGACGGGCGCATCATGCCGGCGGACGCGCGCGACTTCGCAGAACGCCCGATCCAGATGCTGCGGATGCTGCGCATCGCGCGCGACCGGCGGCTGGAGCTGCACCCGCTGGCGATGCGTGCCCTGATCCGCCACGAGCGCCGCGCGCTCGACCTGCGCGGCGACGCCGAGGCCGGCGCGATCTTCCTCGACCTGCTCTGCGGCCGCGACGCGGCGCACGGCAACCCGGATGGCGCGCGCTGGCTCGGCATCATGAACGAGGCGGGGCTGATCGGCCGCCTGCTGCCGGATTGGGCGCGCATCGTCGGCCAGATGCAGTTCGACACCTACCACATCTTCACCGTGGACGAGCACACGATCGAGGCGGTGCGCGTGCTCAACACGCTGGAGCGCGGCGAGCTGTCGGATGTGGCACCGGTCGCCTCCGGCCTCGTCGACCACGTGCAGTCCCGCCGCGCGCTCTACGTCGCGATGCTGCTGCATGACATCGCCAAGGGCCGCGGCGGCGATCATTCCGAGATCGGCGCGGAGCTGGCGCTCACCATCGGCCCGGCGCTCGGCCTCACAGCGGAGGAGACCGAGATGGTCTCCTGGCTGGTGCTGCATCACCTGCTGATGAGCCAGACCGCGTTCAAGCGCGACATCGACGACCCCAAGACCATCCTCGACCTGGTCGAGACCGTGCAGTCGCCGGAGCGGCTGAAGCTGCTGCTCATCCTCACCGTCGCGGACATGCGCGCGGTCTCGCCCAAGGTGTGGAACGGCTGGAAGGCGACGCTGCTGCGCGAGCTCTACAGTCGCGTGGCGGAAGTGCTGGCCGGCGGACTTTCCACCGGCGAGCGCGACGTGCGCGTGGCGCGTGCCAAGGAGGCCGCGGCGCTGCTGCTGCCCGACTGGTCGGCCGACGAGATCGCGCGCTTCCATGCGCTCGGCTATCCGGGCTACTGGCTTGGTTTCGATCCCGAAACGCATTCCCGCCACGCCCGCCTGATCCGCGACGCCGAGGCGCGCGGCCTGCCGCTCACCGTGGAGACCCAGCCGCTGCCGGCGCGCGCGGTGACGGAGGTGACGGTCTATGCCGCGGATCATGCAGGCCTGTTCAGCAAGATCGCGGGCGGGCTCGCGGTTGCCGGCGCCTCGATCGTGGACGCGCGCATCCACACGCTGACCAACGGCATGGCGCTCGACACGTTCTGGATCCAGGACGCCGCCGGCGGCGCCTTCGACGCGCCCTCGCGCCTCGCCCGCCTCGCCGTGCTGATCGAGCAGGCGCTCTCCGGCCGGCTGCGCTTCGCCGCCGAGATCCGACGCGTCTCCAGCGCGCTGCTCGGGCGGCGCGTGCGCGCGATCCACGTGCCGCCGCGCGTCGTCATCGACAACCACGCCTCCAACACCCACACCGTCGTCGAGGTGAACGGCCGCGACCGGCCCGGCCTGCTGCACGACGTGACCAACGCGATCAGCCAGGCCGGGTTGCAGATTGCTTCCGCCCACGTCACGACCTATGGCGTGCGCGCGGTCGACGTGTTCTACGTCAAGGACGTGTTTGGCCTGAAGGTCGAGAACGAGCGCCGCCTCGAAGCCCTGCGGGAGGCGCTGCTTACCGCCCTGGAGGGCCCGGAGGAGAAGGGCCATGCGCAACCCGTTCCGCGCCGCCGTCGCCGCGCTGGCGCGGCCTAGCCGGAGCATCGGCGCGGCGCTGCTCGCGGTTCTGCTCCTTGCCGCCGCCCCGTTGCGTGCCGCGGTGCCGCCCCCGCCCTGGATCATGACGCTGCAGCAGGTCGGCCCGGACGGCGGCGCCGTCGGCGTGCCGACCAGCATCACCTGCCCGAGCGCTGGGTGCGAGGGCACCTTCCGGCTGATCATCGGCGAGGCGACGCACGCTTTCCATATCCAGGTGACCCTGGTGGCCGCCGGTGCCTACCTGACGCTGGTGCAGCGCAGCCCCGGCATCCGCGCGGTGATGGACTTCGACACCGGCTACAAGGGGCCGATCTTCGTGCCGCTGCGCCGCCCCAACCTGAACACGCAGCTGGTGAAACTGCTGGTCTCGGGCGCGCGCCATCCGGGCGACCCGGTGCTGGCAAGCGGCCCGGTGTTCAATGCCAAGCTGCGGCCGGACGCCTATCTGCAAGTCGTCTTTCAGCGAGCGAAAGCGAACCGCAAGTGAGGGGCGGACAGTCTGCGGCGGCGAGCGGGCGTCTGCCCCCGCCGCGCCATGCTGACGTCACCCGGCACCAGCCGCGCGGCTGGTGTCACGAACGCTCGGCGCTCCTCGCCGCGCGCCGTCAGCGCCGGTCGTTGTCCGTGCGCCGCCGGGCCCGCAGGTGCGCGCCGATTCGGTGCCGCATCAGGAACGCGCCCACCACCGCCAGGATCGCCACGACCCACATCGCCTCGAGCGAACCGCTGCCGCCATCGGGGCTGATGCCGAACCAAGTCTCGAAGAAATCCATGCTGCTCTCCCTTGCGAGGATAAACTTTCATCCACTCCCGGGGACCTGTCCAGCGGAAAGCCAGCACGACTGCGGGATTTCGGCTCGACGAGCTTTGCAATTACGGCGCAGCAGCATTGACCGAGATCGGGCTTTCTGCTTGGGTTTTGGGCAGCCGACGCCAACGCGGGCCGGCGGCGGGGGATGATTCCCCGCCGGGCATGTGCGAACGACGAAGCGGCACAACGAGTGCATGGGGGCTTTCATGGAAGAAACCGATCTCCGCCGCCTGATCAACAACGTGAAGCGCGGACGCCTGTCGCGCCGGGGCTTCGTCAAGCGGATGGCGGCAGTCGGCATCGCGGCGCCGATCGCCAACCAGCTGCTGTCGCTGAGCGGCGTGGCGATGGCGGCGACGCCGTTCGACTACAAGCCGACGAAGCGCGGTGGCGGCGGCACGCTGAAGGTGCTGTGGTGGCAGGCGCCGACCCTGCTCAACCCGCATTTCGCCACCGGCACGAAGGACCAGGACGGCAGCCGCATCTTCTATCAGCCGCTCGCCGGCTGGGACGCGGAGGGCAACCTGATCCCGCAGCTCGCGGCCGAGATCCCGAGCCTCGAGAACGGCGGCGTCGCCAAGGACGGCACGTCCGTCACCTGGAAGCTCAAGAAGGGCGTGAAGTGGCACGACGGCCAGCCGTTCACCGCCGACGACGTCGTGTTCAACTGGGCATACGCGAGCAACCCGGCGACCGCGGCGGTCACCTCGGGCAGCTACACCTACAACAAGGCGATCAAGGTCGACGACTACACGGTGCGCGTGGAGTTCAACAAGCCGACGCCGTTCTGGGCCGATCCGTTCGTCGGCACCAACGGGATGCTGATCCCGAAGCACATCTTCGCGCCCTTCATCGGCGCCAAGGCGCACGCCGCCCCGGCGAACCTCAAGCCGGTCGGCACCGGCCCGTTCAAGTTCAAGGACTTCCGCCCCAGCGAGTACGTCTCGGGCGTGATCAACACGGACTATTACGAGCCGAACAAGCCCTATTTCGACGCGATCGAGATGAAGGGCGGCGGCGACGCCACCTCGGCCGCGCGCGCGGTGCTGGAGACCGCGGAATACGACTACGCCTGGAACCTGCAGGTCGAATGGACCGTCCTCAAGCAACTCGAAAAGGCCGGCAAGGGCGTGATCGAGCTGGTCTCGAGCGCCAACGTCGAGCATATCCAGCTCAACAACACCGACCCGAACAAAGTCGTTGACGGCCAGCGCTCCAGCCTCAAGGCGCCGCACCCGACGCTCACGGATCCCGCGGTGCGCCAGGCGCTGTCGCTGCTGATCGACAAGGATTCGGTGCAGAAATACATCTACGGCCCCGAGGCGGTGGCGACGCCCAACTACGTCAACGCGCCGCCGCGCTACTACTCGAAGAACACCCATTGGGAGTTCAACATCGCGAAGGCGAACGAGATCCTGGACAAGGCCGGCTACAAGAAGGGCTCGGACGGCATCCGCGCCAAGGGCGGCCACCAGCTGAAATACGTCTTCCAGACCTCGATCAACGGCCCGCGCCAGAAGAACCAGGAGATCGTCAAGCAGGCCTGCGGCAAGGCCGGCATCGACATCGTCATCAAGGCGATCCCCGCCTCGGTGTTCTTCAGCTCGGACGTCGGCAACCCCGACACCTACCCGAAGTTCTACGCCGACCTGCAGATGTACACGACCGGGTCCAACTACCCCGATCCGTGGCAGTGGATGCAGTCCTTCGTCTCCACCCAGGCGTCGCAGAAGTCCAACAACTGGGAAGGCCGGAACATCACGCGCTGGCAGAGCCCGGCCTACGACAAGCTCTATGCCGAGGCCGGCAACGAGATGGATCCGGTGAAGCGCACCGCGATGCTGATCAAGCTGAACGACATGGTGGTGGACAACATCGTGGTCATTCCGGAACTGCACCGCATGAACGTCTCCGCCCAGGTGAAGAACCTGGTGACGCGCCTGAGCGGCTGGGAGGACGACATGTGGGACGTCGCCAGCTGGTATCGGAACGCCTGACGGGTTTGGCGCGCGGCACGGCTGCAAGGTAACGGTTGATGTCGCGCGCCTACCTCTTTCGTCGCACGTTGATCGCGATCCCGAGCCTGCTCGGGATCAGCGCAATTATCTTTGGTATCCTGGCCGCGGCCCCAGGCGATCCGTTCGGGCAGCTTGTCACCAATCCCAACGTCCCGCCGGCAGTAATCGCGCAGCTGCGCGCCAGCCTCGGGCTCAACCAGCCGATCTACCTGCGCTACTTCCATTGGCTGATCGCGATGCTGCATGGCGAATGGGGTTTCTCCTTCACCAGCCGCATGGACGTCGCGACCCTGATCATGCAGCGCCTGCCGGTGACGCTGGCGGTGCTGGGAACGGCTGAGGTGATCGCCGTCCTGATCGCGGTGCCGGTCGGCATCCTCGCCGCCGTCAGGCCGTATTCGCTCTTCGACCAGATCGCCAACACCTTCGCCTATGTCGGCTTCGCGCTGCCGACCTTTTTCACCGGCATCCTGGCGATCCTGCTGTTCAGCGTGCGCCTGCACTGGCTGCCCTTCGTCTTCCAGGACCATGTCTCCGGCACCGGCTGGGTCTGGATCTGGAAGGAGGTCAAGCAATCCATCATGCCGGTCATGGTGCTGGCCCTGTTCCAGGGCGCGCCGCTCGTGCGCTTCGTGCGCTCCTCGATGCTCGACGTGATCCGGCTCGACTACGTCACCACCGCGCGGGCCAAGGGCATCGGCAAGCGCCGGGTGCTGATGCGCCACGTGGTGCGCAACGGGCTGATCCCGGTGGTGACGCTGGTCGCATTGCAGCTGCCGGGCGTCTTCGGCGGCGCCATCGTCACCGAGCAGATCTTTCGGGTTCCGGGCATGGGCTCGCTGCTGATCTCCGCCCTCCTGGAAAACGACACGCCGGTCATCATGGCGATCACCTTCGTCTTCGCGATCCTCGTGATCGTCTTCAACCTCATCGCGGATCTTCTCTATGGCTGGCTTGACCCCCGCATCAATCTCCGCTGACCTGCCCGGCGCGGCCGCGGAAGGGCAGTCCAAGCCCGTCTCGCGGACGCTCGACGCCTGGCGGCGTTTCCGTCGTCACCGGCTCGCCGTGGTCGGCCTCGTCGTGCTGTCCATCATCGTCTTCGGCGTGGTGTTCGGTAAGCTGCTCTGGCCGACCCCGATGAGCGCGATCGACTTTTCGGCCAGCCTCGCGCCGCCGTCCGTCGCGCATCCGTTCGGTACCGACGACCTCGGCCACGACCTTCTGGCGCGCATGATCTTCGGCGGCCGCATTTCGCTTGCCGTCGGCCTCGCCGCGATGCTGGTCGCGGTCGGGCTCGGCGTGCTGGTCGGCGCCATCGCCGGCACGGCGGCCGGGCGCGTCGACACCTTCCTGATGTGGCTGACGGACCTCTTCCTCGCCCTGCCGCAGCTGCCGCTGCTGCTGCTTATCATCTACCTGTTCCGCGACACGCTGGTGCGCCTCTTCGGCGAGGAGGGCGGCATTTTCCTCATCGTCGTCGTCGTCATCGGCGCGCTGCGCTGGATGTCGATCGCGCGGATCGTGCGCGCGCAGTTCTTCTCGCTCCGCGAGAAGGAGTTCGTCGAGGCGGCGCGCGCGCTGGGCGCCTCCCGGCTGCGCGAGGTCGTCCACCATATGCTGCCAAACACGCTCGGCCCGCTCATCGTCGCCGCGACGATCGAGATCGCCAACGCCATCATCGCTGAATCCACGCTGTCCTTCCTCGGCCTCGGCTTCCCGCCCGATGTCCCGACCTGGGGGCGCCTGCTCTATGACGGGCGGAACTATCTCGACCTCGCGCCGCAATGGGCGATCTTCCCGGGCATGGCGATCTTCCTCACCGTGCTCTCCATCAGCTTCCTCGGCGACGGACTGCGCGACGCGTTCGATCCGCGACGGGTTCTCTGACCCCCATGCCCGAGACGATCCTCGACATCCGCGACCTGCGGACCTGGTTCAAGACTGACGAAGGCATGGTACGCGCGGTGGACGGCGTCAGCCTGCGCATCGCTGCGGGCGAAACGCTGGCCGTGGTCGGCGAATCCGGCTGCGGCAAATCCGTCACCGCGAAGAGCGTGTTGCACCTGCTCGACATGCCGCCAGGCCGCTTCGAGGGTGGGCAGATTCTCTGGCTGGGCCGCGACCTCATCCCGCTCTCCGACAATGAAATGGACAGCGTGCGCGCCAAAGAGATCGCGATGGTCTTCCAGGAGCCGATGACCTCGCTCAACCCCGTCTACACCGTGGGCGAGCAGATCGCGGAGTCGCTGCGCACGCACGAGAAGCTGAGCCACGCCACGGCGTTGCAGCGCGCGGAGGAGATGCTGGGCCTGGTGCAGATCCCCAACCCCTCGCGCCGCCTGCACGACTACCCGCACCAGTTCTCCGGCGGCATGCGCCAGCGCGTGATGATCGCCATGGCGCTCGCCTGCCGGCCCAAGCTGCTCATCGCCGACGAGCCGACGACGGCGCTGGACGTCACCATCCAGGCACAGATCCTGGAACTGCTCGCCGACATGAAGGAACGATTCGGCATGGCGATCATGCTGATCACCCATGCCATGGGCGTCGTCGCCGAACAGGCGCAGCGCGTGGTGGTGATGTACGCGGGCAAGGTGGTGGAGGAAGCGCCGGTCGAGGAGCTGTTCGCCAACCCGCGCCACCCCTACACGCAGGGCCTGATCCGCTCGATCCCGCGCATGGACGCGGACCGCCACAGGCAGAAGCGCCTGGAGCAGATTCCCGGCACGGTGCCGAACCTGCTCTATCCGCCGCCCGGCTGCCGCTTCGCGGCCCGTTGCGGCTTCGCGACCGAGCGCTGCGTCGCGGCCGAACCGCCGCTGCGCGAGGTGGGTGCCTCCCACAAAGTGGCGTGCGTGCTGTGAGCGCGACACCGCTCCTCAGCGTGCGCGGGCTGCGCAAGCATTTCCCGATCACCGGCGGCGTGCTGGCGCGCGAGGTCGCCCGCGTGCATGCCGTGGACGGCGTCAGTTTCGACATCGCCGAGGGTGAGACGCTGGGCCTGGTGGGCGAATCGGGCTGCGGCAAGTCCACGACCGGGCGCTGCATCCTGCGCCTGATCGAGCCGAGCGGCGGCGAGGTTCTGTTCCGCGGCCAGGACGTCACGCGGCTCGACCGCAAGGCCCTGCGCGCGCTGCGGCGCGACATGCAGATCATCTTCCAGGACCCGTTCGCCTCGCTCAATCCGCGCCACACCGTGGGCGGGATCATCGGCGAGGCGCTGGAGATCCATAACATCGGCAAGACCCGCGCGGAGCGCGAGGCCCGCATCGTCGAGCTGCTGGAAACGGTGGGCCTGCGACCCGACCACATGCGCCGCTTCCCGCACGAGTTCTCCGGCGGCCAGCGCCAGCGCATCGGCATCGCCCGCGCCCTTGCTGTCGAGCCGCGGCTCATCATCTGCGACGAACCGGTCTCGGCGCTGGATGTCTCGATCCAGGCGCAGGTGATCAACCTGCTCGAGGACCTGCAGGAACGCTTCAACCTCACCTATCTGTTCATCGCGCACGACCTGTCGGTGGTCGAGCACATCAGCGACCGCGTCGCGGTGATGTATCTCGGCCGGGTGATGGAGATCGCGCCCTCGCGCGAGCTCTACGACAACCCGCGGCATCCCTACACGGAGGCGCTGCTCTCCGCGGTGCCGATCCCGGACCCGAGGATCAAGCGCAAGCGCATCATGCTGCAGGGCGACGTGCCCAGCCCGATCAATCCGCCCAGCGGCTGCCACTTCCACCCGCGCTGCCCGATCGCGGAAAAGCATTGCAGCCAGGAAGCGCCGTCGCTGCGCGAAACCTCGCCGGGCCACTGGGTTTCCTGCCACGTGCGCGGCTGACGCGCCGGACGCCTGGCGAGCAAGGCGGGTGGCAGGCCAGGCGGCCCGCCACCCGCTTCAGACGGCGATCCTTCAGACGACGATCTGGGCCACGCCCGCGGCCTTGGCGTTGAGCGCCGCGATCGGACCCGAAACGATCGCGTCGAGCGCCTTGAGCTGCGTCTCCACGCGGCCGATCACCCCGTCCGCCACCTCCGCCGCCTGCGTCGTCGGCTTCGCATCGGCGACCGCGACGGTCTCCAGCAGCTTGCCCAGCGTGTCGTTGAGACCGGACGGAAACCGCAGATGGTCGCGCGGCGTTGCCCGGTGCACGTCGACAAGCACGCCCTCCACCGCCAGCAGCTTGCCGGAGATCTCCGCCGCCTCCGTGGCGACCGCGCCGCCCGCCCACTCGCCGAGTGCGGCGAGCTGGAGCTTCATCCGGCGGATACGGGTCACCGCGTCGTTGAGCCGCGACAGGCACGACGTGACGCGCGACAGCAGGTCGAACTGCGCCGCGTACTCCTCCGGCGTCGTCGTGTACCGCGGGTCCCGCACGATGGTGAGCGGCGCGGTCTGTGTCTTCCCGCCGGCCGTGAGTGCGACCGTGTAGCTGCCTGGCACCGCGGTCGGCCCCGAGGTTGCGTCCTTGTCCGTCGCGAGCGCCTTGGTCGAGGTCGTGGCAAGCGAGGCGTCGAGCTTCACGGGCCCCTTGTGCTTCATGTCCCAAACGAAACGGTTGAGCCCCGGTTTCGTACCCGGCCGCTTTGCCGTTCCGAGATCCTTGTCGTCGCTAGCGAAACGGATGACCTCCGCGCCCTTGGCGTCGCTGATGGTGATCACCACCGGTCCTTCCACCTTGCCGTCGAGCCAATAGTGCAGGATCGCGCCGTTGGGCGGGTTCTCGCCGACGTCGAGATACTCGCGCTTCTCCGTCCCGTCCGGCCGGTCCGTGGTGCGGATGCCGCCGTTGATGCCAAAGGCGAGGCCAAAGGAGATCGGCTTGCGCACGCCGCCCAGTGCGCGGAAATGCAGCCGCGTGCGGATCGCCGTGCGCGGCGGCAGCATCTGCGTGCCGGTGCCCGCGAGCGCGCGCAGCGGCGTGATGTCGTCCAGGATCCAGAACGACCGGCCGTGCGTGCCCGCGACGAGGTCGGTGTCCTTGATCTTGAGGTCGTAGACCGGAACGACCGGGAAGCCGCCGCCCATGCGCTGCCAGTGGGCCCCATCGTCGAGCGACATGAACACGCCCGTCTCGGTGCCGGCGAACAGCAGGCCCTTGCGCACGGGGTCCGCGCGCACGACGCGGGTGATCTCGTCCTGCGGGAAGTCGCCGTTGATCGACTCCCAGCTCCTGCCGCCGTCACGCGTGCGGAACAGGTACGGCTTGTAGTCCGCGAGCTTGTAGCGCGTGGCCGAGACATAGACGGTATCGGGCTCGAGCGCCGAGATCTCCACGCAGCCGACATAGGCGAGCTCCGGCATCGCCTTCGGGGTCACGTTGGTCCAGGTCTTGCCGTCGTCGCGCGTGACGTGCACCAGCCCGTCATCCGTCGAGGCCCAGATCTCGCCGCGGCGGTGCCGGCTCTCGACCACGGACGCGCAGGTCGCGTGCACCTCCGCCCCCGCGCTCTCGCGCGTCACGTCGCCGCCGGAATGACCCTGCCGCGACTTGTCGTTGAGGCTGAGGTCGGGGGAGATCATCTCCCAGCTCTGCCCCTCGTCGCGCGTGCGGAACACATGGTTGCCGGCGGC
>DAHUXX010000209.1 GCA_027306955.1 Acetobacteraceae bacterium
ATCCTTGCAGCCTCCCGCGTGCGTGAGGAACTCGCGCAGCAGCCTGAGCCGCATCGGCCTGCCGCTGCATTGCGGATGCAGAACGGTCGTCGCCATCGCGCCCCAGTCGCGCGTCTCATCCAGCTCGTCGCGCCACAGCGAGAGCACGTGCTCGCGCGGGAAGATCGGCCTCGGACTGAAGCGGGCGGACAAGCCGAGCATCCAGTCGTCGAAAGACGGCGTCACTGGCAGTTCGATCGGGCCGGGCTTCGCGTCTGCGAGCACATGGCGATAGGGCCGCACATCGTCGCGGAAGGAAGAGGTGTAGGTGATCCCGCGCGCGACGAGGGCTGCTTGCAACTCCCGGGTGAACTCGCCATACGGCGCGCGGTAGCCGCGCGGTACCACGCCGAGCCGGCGCTTCAGCACCTCGAAGCCGCGATCGAGCTCTTCCTCGATATGTGTGACGCCGGGGTCGGGCAGCAGGTGGTGGTAGCCGTGATGCGCGATCTCGTGCCCATCGCGCAGGATCGCCTCGGCCATCGCCGGGTGCGCGTCCACCGACCAGCCGGTGGTGAAGAACGTGGCCCTGAGGCCGAGCTGGCGGAACAGCTCCAGCAGTTTCGGCGTGCCGACCCGCGCCTCGAAGCCGCCGTAGCTCATCGTCACCAGGCGTTCGGCGTGGGCGGCGTCCTTGCTGGTCCACGCCGCCTCGGCGTCCACGTCGACCGAAAGGAACAGCGCCGAGGCGAAGGGCGCGGGCCACGGATACGTGGGCGCTGGCGGGGCGAGGTTGGCGGGGCGGAGCGGGACGTCGTGGGCCATTTTCTTCTCGCTTATCTCTGCAGGCGCGGTCGTCGCTTGCGGGTTGGTGGTCAATTCGAGGTCCCGTCCGGTTCCACCAGATGAACACGGCGGATGTCGGCGCGGGTCGCGCCGTCTCCCGCGGTCACGATGGTATCGGCGTAGGCCATGCCGAACAGGATCTCGTTCGCGGCATAGGTCTTCACCTCGAAGAAGTCCCGGGCCAGGGCGTGCTCGCGCGCCTGTACCGTGACGGTGAGGCGGATATCCTCGGCGAGCAGATCCTGGGCCGTTTTCCCGTACAGCGGCGAGTGCTCGTCGATGACGTGCATCAGCGTCCAGGTCAGCACGAACAGCGGCGTGCGGGCGCGCACCAGCCTCAGCTCGTGCGGGAAGCGGAACGTGTAGCCCTCGCGGCTGCGCTGCAGCAGCACGGCATAGGCGTGCGCCTCCGCCCCGACCACGAGGCCGGTGCGCGCATAGGCGACGCGGATCATCAGTGTCGGCTCGCCTTCATGCGAGGTGATGACGGCGTTGTCCGCAAACAGCACGTTGGGTTTGGGGCGGGAGAAGCGGACGAAGATCAGCCCCGTCATGATGGCGGTGAAAGAGAGCCCCACCATGATCTCGGCGGCGGTCACGAGATGACCCCAGGTGTTGGCGGGGGAGAGCACGCCATAGCCCACGGTCGCCAGCGTCTCGATGGAAAAGAAGAACGCGTCGCCGAATGAACCGGGTCGTGCGTTGGCAATGGAGCCGGGCTGGGCGAGGTAGAGCATCGCGAAGCAGACGTTGAGCAGGATCTCGGCTACGAACAGGCCGAGGAAGAAGATTGGCCAGGAGACGGTGACGGCAAGCCGGTAGGGATCGGTGATGTCGAAGCGGACAGCGCCGACCTTGATCAGCTCATGGTTGCCGGCGCGGAGGCGATATGCGTCCGACATCGGTGGCTGGATCGGGCGGGCGTGATGCGCGTGTGGGTCGTGGGCCATCCTTGTCTCCAGGATCGCAATGGCGTGTGGCGGAGCATAGCGGCGATGCGCCGGCCATGGCACGCGCTGGCGTTCAGAGGGACCTGAAATCCTGCGCCGGGCCTGCCGGGACAATGCCGCTCGGGTTCAGGTGGCGATGGCTCTCGTAATAGTGGCGCTTGATGTGGTCGAAATCACAGGTGGCGGCGATGCCCGGCAGCTCGTAGAGGCGCCGCGCGTACGAAGCGAGCCGCGGATAGTCGACGAGCCGTCGCAGGTTGCACTTGAAATGTCCATGATAGACGGCATCGAAGCGCACCAGCGTGGTGAACAGCCTTATGTCGGCCTCGGTAAGCCGGTCGCCCACGAGAAAGGCACGGTCCGCGAGGCGTTCCTCGAGCCAGTCGAGCGTGGCGAACAACGGCTGGACCGCGGCCTCGTAGGCTTCCTGCGTGGTGGCGAAGCCGGCGCGGTAGACGCCGTTGTTGAGTGCTTCGTAAACCCGCGCGTTCACCGCGTCGATCTCGCCGCGCAACGGTTCCGGGTAGTGGTCGCCCGGGCGCGCGCCCAACCCGTCGAAGCCGGTGTTGAGGATGCGCAGGATCTCCGCGGACTCGTTGTTCACGATGCTGTTGGTCGCGGTGTCCCACAGCACCGGCACGGTGACCCGACCGGTGTAGCGGGGATCGGCCAGGCGATAGAGCTGGTGCAGTGCCGTGATGCCAGGCAACGGCGGCGGCACCACGCCGGGGCCGGGCGCGAAGTTCCAGCCGTCCTCGGCCATCAGCCAATGCGTGACCGAAATGCCGAGCAGCCCCTCCAGTCCCTTCAACGCGCGCATGATAAGCGTGCGGTGCGCCCACGGGCAGGCGAGCGAGACGAGGAGGTGATAGCGCCTGCGCTCCGGCGGGTGCGCGGTCCCCGCCGCGATGGTGCCGCGGAAGCTCGTGGGCTGGCGGACGAAGGCACCCGCCTGGCTCGGCAGGCCGCGCGCCGCGGCGTCCCAGACCCCGTCCACCATCACGCCCATGGGGCGGTTCCCAGGCTGGAGGGGGCTGGAGCGGGTGAAGGGAATCGAACCCTCGTATGCAGCTTGGGAAGCTGCCGTTCTACCATTGAACTACACCCGCGCCCCTGCTGTGGGCTTGCGGCCCGGTTATAGGGGCAGCGGCGCCGGGCGTGCAATCCGGACCCTGAAGGGCGGGGTTGACCATCCGTTGCGACGGGGTTTAGCTGCTGCCGCCGGACGGTTCCGGCCCTCGTGATTTGTCCGGCCGGATTGCGGCGAGGTAAAAGAAGCGCGCTAAAGAGGCTGATGGGGCACGTGCGGGCGTGCCGCGTCGAATCGAGGCCGGGCCAGCGAGAAAGGCCCGACATCATGACCCTGTTCCAGCAACCCAAGGCTTACCGCCCCGCCACCACACTCGTGCACGGCGGCACCACACGCAGCAATTTCGACGAGACGGCGGAGGCGCTGTTCCTCACCTCCGGCTTCGTCTACGCGAGCGCGGAGCAGGCGGAAGCGACCTTCGCCGGCACCGAGCGGCATTACCAGTATTCGCGCTTCGGCAACCCGACCGTCGCGATGCTGGAGGACCGCCTCGCGCAGCTCGAGGGGGCGGAGGCATGCCGGGCGACGGCGACCGGAATGGCCGCGGTGAATGCCGCGATCCTCTCGCACGTGAGGGCCGGCGACCGCGTGGTGGCCTCGCGCGCACTGTTCGGGTCCTGCCACTGGATCGTCTCCACGCTGCTGCCGCGCTATGGCATCGAGACCGCGTTCGTGGACGGTGCCGACCTCGCGGCCTGGCGCGCGGCGCTGTCGCGCCAGGCCAGCCTCGTGCTGCTGGAGACGCCGTCCAACCCGATGCTCGAGATCGTCGATCTGCGCGTGGTGACCAGCCTCGCGCACGCTGCGGGGGCGATCGTCGTGGTGGACAATGTGTTCGCCACGCCGTTGTTGCAGAAACCGATCGAGCTCGGCGCGGATATCGTGGTCTATTCGCTTACCAAGCACAGCGACGGGCAGGGCCGCGTGCTCGGTGGCGCTGTACTGGGCCGCGAGAAATGGGTCAACGACGTGCTGCAGCCCTATATCCGCAACACCGGCCCGTCGCTGTCGCCGTTCAACGCCTGGGTGCTGCTGAAGGGGCTGGAGACGCTCGCCTTGCGTGTCGAGGCGGCGCAGCGCACCGCGGGCAGCCTGGCCGCCTGGCTCGCCGGCCAGCCCGAGGTCGCGCGCGTCTGGTACCCGACGCTTCCGGATTTCGCACAGCGGGCGCTGGCAGCGGCGCAGATGAGGGGCAGCGGCACGATGGTCACCTTCGAAGTGCGTGGCGGCAAGCAAGGCGCCTTTGCGCTGATGAACGCGCTGCGGTTGATCCGCGTCTCCAACAATCTTGGCGATTCGAAATCGCTGGTGACGCACCCCGCGACGACGACGCATCTGCGCATCGGCGAGGCGGAGCGCGCCAGGCTCGGCATCACCGACGGCGTGATTCGCTTCTCGGTAGGCCTCGAGGATGTCGAGGATCTGCGCGAGGACCTGGCCGCCGGGCTTGCCGCGGCAGCCGCATCCATACCCTGCGCGCCGGCCGCGACCGGGTAAGCTCGCAGCCGCCGGGACGGGCCATCGCGATGGCGTTGTTGATCTCGTCCCGGAAGACTGGATCGATTTGAGTTAGAGTTTTCTG
Organism: Acetobacteraceae bacterium; assembly: GCA_027306955.1. Lineage (GTDB taxonomy): Bacteria > Pseudomonadota > Alphaproteobacteria > Acetobacterales > Acetobacteraceae > JAJXXT01. Next base: position 4,448 of record DAHUXX010000209.1, read on the forward strand.
CCTTTGTTCTCTTGGTTGGGAGGAGCGGAGGACGATGCAGGCATCGAAGTTTTCGGACGCGCAGAAGGCATTCATCCTGAAGCAGGGGGCGGACGGCCTGCCGGTGGCGGAGGTCTGCCGGCGGGCCTGCCGGGTTCTGGAAGTCGATACGTCGAGTTACCATGACAAGCCGCGTCGCCGCGATCAGGCCGGTCTGGAGGCTCGGATCAGGGAGATTGCGCGGGTGCGCGTTCGGTACGGCTACCGGCGCGTGCATGTGCTGTTGCGTCGCGAAGGATGGCTGACAGCATGATATTGAGTGTAGCGGATCTATCGTGATCTTGGCTTGCAACTTCGCAAGAAGCCGCCTCGCAGGCGTGTGCGAGCGAAATGGCGAGATTTTTCAGCAGCCCGCTAAAGGTTTGCGACTCATTTCGGTCCGGTAGGCGGTGACTGGCGGGAGACAAGGCAAAGCCCGTGCAGGCGGCTGAACGGATGGCTGCCGCCTTAGTCCGTGTCACATGTCGTTACGATTCCGAGGCGGTTGCCGAGGCGCAAGAGGGTGACGTTAAATCCACATCCGGTGCAGCTGCGGTCAGGTGGGCGACGAGGGCGGCGGCGGCGGGTGTCAGGAACTCACGGTCACGCGTGCAGATCATGAGCCGACGCTTGGCCCAGGGCTCGTCGAGCCTCAGCAGCGTCACCCGCAGTGTCTCACAGTAAACGCTCGCCACACTCTCGGGGACGATGGCGATACCCAGACCCGCATCCACCATGCGGCTGATCGCGTCGAACCCCGAGATGCGGACGGACGTTTTGAGTGCCACGCCGAGATCAGCCGCGGCCCGCAGCATCGCCGTCTCGATCGAGCTGCCGCGCGGCGCGCCGATGAACTCGTATGCGGCCGTCTCCGCGAACCGCGCTGCTCCCCGCGCCGCCAGCTCATGCTGGCGCGGAACCAGCAGTGCCAGGCGGTCGCGCCGGTAGAGCGTGGAGTTGAGATGCGCGGGCGCCACCACGTCGCCATAAATGCCGATGTCGGCGACGTTGTCGCTCACCGCCTGCAGCGTCGCGGGGCTGACGCTTTCCTCCAGTTCCACCCGCACCTGCGGGAACATGGCGAGGAAGCGGCGCAAGTCCTCCGGCAGATGACGAACAATGGCGGTGGCATTGGCGTGTACGCGGATGGTGCCGCGAATGCCACCAGCGAAGTCGCTGAGATCGGCCTCGAGGTCGGCGACGTTGCGCATGACGAGCCGCGCGTGGTGCAACAGCGCCGCTCCGGCGGCGGTTGGCATCATGCCGGTGGGTCGCCGCTCGAACAGCCTCACGTTGAGCGCGAGTTCCAGGTCGGCCAGCCGCTTGCTGATCGCCGAGGGCGCTAAGTGCTCGCGCTCGGCCGCGCGCGCGAGGCTGGTTTCCTCGGCGACCGCGATGAACAGGCTGAGGGTGACGAGATCGATGCGCGTCACGTCGCCCGCCCCCCCCTTGCGTCCGTTGTGTTGCTCTTGAAGGCGAGCATAGAGGGGCTTACCGGCCCTATCCAGATCCTGGTGGCACGATTTCGCCACCGGCGCAGGCCGGTTCGCGAATCATCAATGGTCTGGTCCCTGTCGTTGCGCCAGTCTGCGCCTAACGGGGATGGTCGGGCGAACACCGCCGGAGATCGCCGATGGGGGAGGAAATAATGGCAGTTAATCGTCGTCGCTTCGTGGGCGGCACCGGCGCGGCACTGGGCGTCGCGACCCTGGCGAGGCGGGCGCACGCGGCGGAGTTTACTTTCAAACTTGGCCACAGCACGCCGGCAGATGCTCCATTCAGCAAGCGGATCGTCGAGGCTTCGGAGGAGATCCTCAAGGAGACGAAGGGCCGTCTGCGCATCGAGATCTTCCCGAACAGCGAGCTGGGCGGCGACAATCAGTTGCTGGCGGAGGTGCGCAGCGGCGCCGTCCAAATGTTTCCGGCGGCGGGGCTGATCTTGGCCTCGGTGCTGCCGGTTACCGCCATCAACGGCATGGGCTTCGCGTTCGCGAGCTACGCCCAGGTTTGGCCGGCGATGGACGGCAAGCTCGGCGCCTATGTGCGTCAGCAGATCCTGACCAAGACCAACCTGGTGCCCATGGATAAGATGTGGGACCTCGGCTACCGCCAGGTCACCAACAGCGCGCGTCCGATCAGGACCGCAGCCGACCTCAAGGGACTGAAGCTGCGCGTACCCGGCGCACCGCCGCTGGTCTCCATGTTCCAGGCGCTTAAGGCGGCCCCCGTGAGCATGCAGTTCGGCGAGGTTTACACCGCGCTGCAGACCCATGTGGTGGACGGACAGGAAAACCCGCTGGAGCAGATCGAGGTTGGCAAGTTCTACGAGGTGCAGAAGTACCTCTCGCTCACCAACCATGTCTGGGACGGGTTCTGGATGCTCTGCAATGGGCCGGCGTGGAAGCGCCTGCCCAAGGACGTGCAGGAGATCACCAACCGCGTCTTCAACGAGAAGGCGATTGCCGAGCGCGCAGACCTCGTGGAGCTGAACAAGGGCCTCCTGGCGCAACTGAAGTCGCAGGGGATGGCGGTGAACACGGCGGACACGGCCACGTTCCGCAAACAGCTGGTCGCCGCCGGCTTCTATACCGAGTGGCGCAAGCGCATCGGCAACGAGGCGTGGACCATCCTGGAGAGCTATGCCGGGAAACTCGGGTGATATCCGCGGGGGGCGTGGCGGCGGGGCTGGGGTGTGACTAGTCCCGGCCCCGTTTTCGCCTCCCGGCCGGAGGGCAGGCGCCACCGCGTCACGGCGCCGGATGGCGTGGTGCTGGAGGTGCGGGAATGGGGCTGCCCGACCGGCTCACCGCTGCTGTTGGTGACGGGCGTCGCCCAGAGCTACCTCTCCTTCATCCGGCAGTATGCGGCACCGGAGTTCCAGGAATACCGCATCGTCGCCTACGACCCGCGCGGCCACGGCCTCTCCGACAAGCCGGCGGGCGATGCCTGGTACCGGGAAGGTCCTCGCTGGTCGGGCGAGGTGCGGGCGGTGATGCAGGCACTGGAGCTGGAGCGGCCGGTCCTCGCCGGCTGGTCACTCGGCGGGCGCATCGTGCGGCAATACCTAATGGATTACGGCGATGGCGATCTAGCGGGCCTCGCCTTCCTTTCGTGCCGCCCGGTCGAGGTGCCGGAGGTGTTGGGCCGCGGCAACGAGGTCATGCATAGCCTGCGCCTGGACGATCTCGGCTCGCGCATCGACGTCGCGAACGCCTTCTTGCGCGCCTGCTTCGCCGTGCCGCCCTATGCGGAGGATTTCGCCTTCGCGCTCGCGTACAACATGCTGTGTCCGTTCGAGGCGCGATTGCAGATCGGCGGGTGGTGGACGCCGCCGGAGATCTCGAGCGACGCACTGCGCCACGTGCGCGTGCCCACACTCATCGTTCATGGCGATGCCGATGTCCTGGTACTGCCCCGCGCCGCCGGCATGACCCGGGAGCTTATTCCCCACGCGACATGCAGCATCTATCGTGGCGTCGGCCATTCCGTGTTCTTCGAGGCGCCGGAACGCTTCAACGCGGAGCTCGTGGCGCTGCTGCGCCTGGCGCATGGCGGTACCCGGTCGCGACACGGCTGATGGAGCACCGGGTGACGGGCCTCGATATCGAGCCGTGCGAGGCGGGGCGGGCGATCTCCTCGCCAGTGCGACTGGTTGATACCCTTGATCGCGGCTTGGTGGCCGTGGTCGGCGTCGTTACCTCAGTCATCCTCATGGCGGAGATCGTCGTACTCTTCGCGGGCGTCATCGCGCGCTACGTCTTCGACCGCCCGTTCGTCTGGACCGACGAGGTCAACTCCACTCTGTTTCTCTGGCTCGGCATGCTCGGCTCGGTGCTGGCGCTGCGACGCTGGGACCACATGCGCATGACGACTTTCACCTCTCTGCTACCGGAGCGTTGGCGCACCTATACCTTCGCCTTCGCCCACGCCGTGATCCTGGTGTTTCTCGTCGCGATGCTGCTGCCGTCGTATGCCGACTTCCAGAACGAATCCGGCATACTTAGCTCAAGCCTGGAAATCTCACTTGGCTGGCGCACTGCGGCGATGCCGGTGGGCATGGTGTTGCTGATCGTGACCGCGCTGCTGCGCCTGCGCGAGCTGCCCCGCCCCGGCGCGATGGTGTCGCTCGCCGTGGTAGTCCTGGGCGTCGGCGTGCTCGCGCTGCTGCGACCAGTCTTCCGCGACCTCAACCAGACGGACCTTGCTATTTTCTTCCTGGTCGGCGTGCCGGTGATGGTGTTTTCCGGCGTGCCCATCGCCTTCGCTTTCGCAGCCTCGACCTTCGCCTATCTCGCGCTGTCCACGTCGGTGCCGGTGTCGATCATGGCTTCGCAGCTGGATGCCGGCATGTCGCAGCTGCTGCTGCTCGCGATCCCGAATTTCGTGTTCCTCGGCCTGCTCCTCGAAAGCAGCGGGATGGCGCGGCGGATGATCGCCTTCCTCGCGGCCCTGCTTGGCCATGTGCGCGGCGGGCTGCAATACGTGCTGGTGGCGGCGATGTATCTCGTCTCCGGCATCTCTGGCTCCAAGGCGGCGGACATGGCGGCGATCGCCCCTGCCCTGTTCCCAGAGATGGAGAAGCTGGGACACGACCGCGATGCGATGACGGCGCTGCTCGCCGCGACCGGTGCACAGACGGAAACGGTGCCGCCGAGCCTGATCCTGATCGCCATCGGCTCCGTCACCAGCCTCTCCATTGCCGGGCTCTTCACCGCAGGGCTAGTGCCAGCGGCGCTGTTGGGACTTATGCTGTGTGGACTTATCTGGTTCCGCTCCCGTCGTCTGCCGCGCGTCGCCGGGCCGCGGCCGGCGGGCCGACAGCTGTTTGCGGGATTTATCGCAGCCCTTCCGGCACTCATCCTGCCTTTCCTGATCCGCTACGCGGTGGTCGAGGGAGTGGCGACGGCTACTGAGGTCTCCACCATCGGCGTCGTCTACACGCTGGTCGTCGGCTTCGCCGTGTACCGGGAGTTCGACCGGAGCGAGCTCTATCCGATGATGGTGGCGACGGTCTCGCTCTCCGGCGCCATTCTGCTGGTGACCGGAGCGGCCACCGCGATGGCGTGGGCAATCACCCAATCCGGTTTCTCGCAGACGCTGGCCGCCGCTCTTGGCGCCATCCCCGGTGGCACCCCCGTCTTCATGGCGATGTCGATCCTGATGTTCGCGATCCTCGGCAGCGTGCTGGAAGGGCTTCCTGCGATGGTACTGTTCGGGCCGCTGATGTTTCCCATCGCCCGGCAGTTCGGCGTCAACGAAATCTATTACGCAATCGTCTGTATCCTCGCGATGAGCCTCGGCCTGTTCATGCCACCCTTCGGTGTCGGCTTCTACATCACCTGCGCGATCGGCGGTGCCGATCCCAGCCGGACGATGCGGCATCTCTGGCCTTATCTCGCTGTGCTGACCGTAGGTGTCGCGATCGTGGCGCTGTTCCCGTGGCTCTCGGTCGGGCTGCTGCGATGACCGGGTGCCACCCCAAGACCGGGCAGCCCGCATGACGAAAGTCGCTGTTCTCGACGACTGGCAAGGGATCGCGCACGACTGCGCTGACTGGTCAGCCCTTCAGCGCCTAGCGGAGGTTGTGTTCTTTCACCGCCCCTTCGGCTCGCGCGACGAAGCCGTGGCGGCTCTGGAAGGCTTCGACGCCATCCTCGCGATGCGCGAGCGCACCGCCTTTACGCCCGATGTGATCGACCGCCTGCCCAAGCTGCGCTTCTTCAACATGACTGGACGGCGTGCCCGCGGCCTCGACGACATGGTCCGCCGCGGCATCGTCGTCTCCATCACCGGCGGCGGCGAGGGCGGTGAGGACACCGCCGAGCACGCTCTGGCGCTGATGCTTTCCGCCGTTCGCCACGTTCCAGAGGGCGATGCAGCAATCCGTGTCGGCCGCTTTCAGGAAGGCGTACAGCCAGGCCTGCGGCTCGCGGGAAAGACGCTCGGCATCCTCGGGCTCGGCCTTATTGGCCGGCGCGTCGCTCGTTACGCGCGCGCACTCGACATGCATGTTCTTGCCTGGAGCCGCAGCATAACGCGAGACAAGGCGGCGGCGGCGGACGCGGAGTCGGTGACGCGGGAGGCATTGTTTGAGCGGTCTGACATCGTCTCCATCCACCTGGTGCTGGCTCCGGAGACGCGTGGCATCGTCGGCGCGGCGGACCTCGCGCGGATGCGCCCCGGCGCATTGCTGGTGAACACGTCGCGAGCCCCTCTGATCGATGAAGCGCCACTGCTCGAGGCGTTGCGCGCCGGTCGCTTGCACGCCGCGCTTGACGTGTTTGCCGAGGAGCCGCTGCCGGCCGACCACCCGCTGTGCCACATGCCGAACACCGTCCTCACCCCGCATGTCGGCTATGGCACGATCGAGGCGTACCGGCATTTCTACCACCGCAGCGTGGAGAACACGCTTGCCTTCCTCGGCGGCGCGCCAATCCGCCGTTACGATCCAGAAAGCCACCGGCACTGACCGCCGCGACCGCAGGAACCCGACGTGACCCAGAGCAACAAAATTAAAGCCGCTATCGCCGGCGGACGCCGCATACGCGGCCTGCATCTCACCTTCGCCCAGTCCAGCGTGATTGAGTTGCTGGCCATTGTCGGCATCGACTACGTCTATCTCGATGGCGAGCATGGTGCCTTTGACAGCCACGACATCGAATACGCCTGCGTTGCGGCGGAGCGGCACGGCATCACCCCCATCGCGCGGTTGCCGGATCCTTCGGCCGCGACCATCACACGGTTTCTCGATCGCGGGATCAAGGGGATCGTGGTTCCGCACGTTGACACCCTCGAGGACGCAAAGGCCGTAATCGACGCCGCGTATTACGGCCCACTCGGCAACCGTTCCTACGGCGGCAACCGCACGCAGTTCGCCGCGGGCATCAGCAACATGCCAGCGCACATGGCGCACGCCAACGAAGAAATCTGTGTCTCGATCATGATCGAGACCCTGGGGGCGCTTGCCGCCGCCGGCGACATCGCCGCCCTGCCCGGTGTGGATTACATGAGTTTTGGCATGATGGACCTGGCACAATCCCTCGGGCACCCCGGCGATCCCAAACATCCGGAAGTCGCCGCGGCGGTGGCGGACGCGTCGCGCCGTATCCGCGCCGCCGGCAAGAAGGTGCGCGAGGATTTCATCACCGTCGGCTGGATCAATGACATCATCATCTCAGGCGCGCGCCGGCTATTCGGAGACGACGCTTGATGCCGAACGAGACACAGCGTGAGGCCGCCCATCTCCTTATGGCGCAGCGCCCTGGCACCCGCGAGCTCGCGGCGCTGCCGGAGAAGCTGCAGCCCAAGACGATCGAGGATGCGCACGCGATCCAGGCGGCGATCGTCGAGCTCGCGGGCGGCGAGATCGCGGGCTGGAAGGTCGCAACCAACGAACAAGGGCAGGCGATGTGGGGCGCGATCCTGCCCGGCGACTGCTTCACCTCTCCGGTCAGCATCGACGCGGAGCGGTTTCCCCTGCGCGGTGTTGAGGGCGAGGTCGCATTTCGTTTCGCGCGCGATTTGCCCGCCCGGCACGCCCCCTACACACGCCCCGAAGTTGAGGCTGCGGTGGTTGCATTCGCCGGCATCGAGATCGTGGACACACGCTTCGCCGACTATCGCAACGCGCCGTTTCTCGACCGGCTCGCTGACCGCATGTCGAACGGCGGTATGGTCATCGGTGCGGACTGCCAGACTTGGCGGCAGATTCCGCTCGTACATCTCAAGGTACAGCTCACAATCGACGGCGTGCTTCACCTCGAGCGCGTCGGTGGGCATGGTCGGGGTGACCCGTTATTGCCCGCGGTGGATTTCATCAACGCGGTGCAGGCGACGACGAGCTTCCGGCGCGGCCAGTTCATTACCACCGGTACCTGCACCGGCATCGTCTTCGCGAGACGGGGGCAGAGCATTGAAGTGTTTTTCGAGGGGTTGGGAACGGCCGCAGTGGCGTTTCGCTAGACGCCGCCTCGCGATGCCAAACCGCGTCGGAGCCACCCCCGTGGCACCGGACCGGATCCAAAAGGCAGCACTTGCTCGCCCCCGCTCGATACGATGTGCATTGCACCCGATCGGCTCGCTTCTCTGCGCCCCCTCCTCGTTCAGCACCCCGACCTCTCAACCCGGCTCGCGGCTTGCCTTCCCTGAATCGCGGTCGCTTCATTTGTTCGTCATTTTTAGGGCCAGTGGGTGCGGTGTCCACGGTCGGCCCGGCGGCCCTGGTGCGGGGGCCGCTTTCATGCCGGCCAGAACCGTGCTGAAGTTCAGAGGACCGGGCGACCTCGCGGGCCCGATGCTGGATCCCATGGTAACGCGTTCGCGGAGCAGGCGATGCCGGGTTCTCCCGATCAAGCCACGTTCGACGCCACGGTCGGGCGGATCGCAGAGGCGCGGCTAGCGCTGATCGAGGCGTTGCACCAAGCGGGTGGGATGCTGCTTGGCCGTAACGAACCGCAGATGGCGCTGCGCGCCTGGCGGGAGGCGCATGCGCTGGCCCACCCCGACGCACTCGGGGCCATTGGCGAGGCGCTGCGGCAGAAGCGGGCCTTTCTGGGCCACGATCTTGGGCATCTGCATCTGAGCCTGCGCGAGCCGGCGGCGGCAACAGCGCCGCTCGCCGAGGCGGTGGCGATCTGGCGCGGCATGTCGCCGGCGCCGCCACTGCTCGCGACGGCGCTCGGCGCGCTGGGGGCCGCGCACGAGGCGGCCGGCGATACCCTGGCGGCGCTCGGCTGCAGGCGCGAAGCCGCGGCGCTTCAGGAAGCGGCAGCGGCGCGACTTGGCACGGTGGAGGCGCGGGCCGCGCATGCCTCCAGCGTGATCGCGCTCGGGCGCGACCTGCTCGCCGCGGGCGAGGCGGCGGAGGCAGCGACGTGTTTGGCCGCGGCGCGCGAGAACGGGCTCGCGCTCGTGAGCGCGCGGCCAGCGCCGGGGTTGCAGGTGCTCGCCGCAGCCGCGCTCTACCATCTCGGCCGCGCCCGCCGCGACGCGGGGGAGACGGCCGCGGCGCTGGGCGCTTTCGAGACCTGTGCCGCGGAGATGCGGGCCCTGCTCGCCCGCGGCCATGCGGGGGTAGCCGAGGACCTGGCCGAGGTCGAGGCGGCGCTCGAGGCGTTGCGCCGCTCACTTGCTTCGGGGCGCTGAGCTAGCGCGCGAGGGCGCGCGCGATGCGGCGCAGGTTGGGCTCCAGGCGGCGCGCCGGGTCGGTGATGAAACGACCGCCGAGAAGCTCACGGAGGAAAGCGAGCCCCTCGGCGTTGTGCGCCGGCCTGTCCCATTCCCGCGCGAGCCGGAGCTGCCGGCGCCGTTGGGCACGCGCGGAAAGCCCGGCCGAGGCCAGCACGTCGGCATCCGCGAGCAGGCAGGCCGCGCGCAGCACCATCGGCCGCGCGCGCAGCCAGTCGGCCTCCTCGGCGGGGATGGAGATCTCCGGCGCCCGCGTGCCGTCGTGCAGCGCGGTGAGCGCGCGGCGGCGGACGATATCGGTCTGACGGACCATCACCGTGAGGTCCTGCAACCGCTCCGCCGCCAGCCCGGCGCGTTGCGCGAGGGGCAGGACGAGGCCGAGCGCGCGATCCTCCAGGAAGCACGGTCGATACGTAATCGCACCGGTCCCGTCAGGGCGCGCGTTGGTGCCGCCGTCGTGGCCGATGTCGTGCGTCACGGCGGCGAGGAGCAGCAGCGCCTGTTCGGCCTGCGGGAGGGCCGCGTCCGCCGCCGCGAGCCAGATCGCGTTGGCGAGCACCTCCCGGGTGTGGCGGACGTCGTGGAAGGTCGGCGCGGGCCGTGTCTCGGCAAGCACGCACGCAACCAGGCCGGCACGGCGCAGCGGGTCCGCGGGGCCGAGCCCGCAGCGCGCGCAGCCAGCGGCGAAAAGCATCGCGAGGGCGGGCTCGCCAGTGTGGGCCATGCGCCGGTGCATGGCGTCGAGGTCACGACCGGTGCGGCGCGCGCCCGCACCGGCAGCGACGCGGAACGGGAGCGCGGCCGTGGACGGACATGGCGCGCGGGCGAGGCGGCGGAACAGGCGCCGCGCCGCGGCGGCGACGTCGCCTGGATGGCGGACCATCGCGGGCGGACCGAGCGCCTCCAGCGCCGTGCACAACTCCTCCACCAGGCTGGTGGGGGCATCGGTCATCGGTTCGTGCCGCTCCTTGACCCGGCGAGGCTCCGCCCTTCACATAGTCGCGCGGGTCCGTGGTGCAAAGCCGTGGCACCGCGCTGGCGCGTTTGCATTCCCCACCGACCGGGAGCGGCACCATGCGGGCTCCAGATGCCGTCGATCCGTTGCGGAACGAAGCCGATTGGCGGCACGCGATCCGCGGCCGCCATGCCTTGGGCGACCACCTCGGCGCGTTCGACCTGGCCACGTCCGCCCTGGCGCTCCATCCCGGTTCACCGGCGCTCGAATATGAGGCGATCCTGGCGCTCGCGCGTGCCGGCGCGCGCGCGCAGGCGGCGGCGCGGCTGGCCCAGCTCGAGGCGGACCTGCGGCGCGGCGCGGCGGACCTGCCGGACGATCTCGCGCGCGACATCGCGAGCCTCGGGCCGCGCCTCTTGAAGGATGCGGCGCTGGAGGCGCCGCCGGACACGCGGCGCGGCCAAGCGACCGAGGCGGCGTTCGCGTACGGGCGGGTCTGGCAGGCGCGTGGCGGGTATTATCCGGCAATCAACGCGGCATCGCTCTTTGTGCTCGCGGAACGGAGGCGACTGGCGCGGCACTGGGCGGGGATCGCGCGCGACCTCGCGGCCGCCGCGCCCGAGGACTACTGGTCGCTCGCCACGCTGGGCGAGGCGGCGCTCATCCTGGGCGAGACTGCGGCGGCAGGGCGCGCGCTGGCCGCCGCGGCAGCGCGAGCCGGGCGCTGGGACGAGACTGCCGCCACGCGCCGGCAGCTGCGTTGGCTGGTCGCGGCGCTCGGCACGGATTTCCACGTCGAGACCGCGCTGCCGGCACCGGAGGTTCGTTTTGAGACCGTTGCGAGAGGGAGCGCGGCTGGCGCGGCGGGCGAGCCCGGCCTGGCCTTCATGGGGATCACCGATGCCGTGGATCTCGCCCATGCCGAGCGGTTGCTGGCGCGGAGATGGCGGCTCGGCGTGGTGCTGCCATGCCCCGAAGCGGTGCTGGCGCGGACGCTGGGCGCGAGGGGCGATGCGGGCGCTGCCGCGCGGCTCGCCGAGGTGATCGCGCGCGCCGAGACGGTGGCGCATGTCGCGGCGGAGGCGGCGGCGGGCGAAGCGCTGGCAAACGCGCTGTGCCGGCGCGAAGCGGAGGGACTGGCTCGGCTGCGCGCCGAGGCGCTCGCGACCGTCGCGCGCGTGGCTGTTCCGGCGGCGATGGTGCCACGCGAGGACGGTGCGGGGCGCATGGCGCGCGCGATGCTGTTCGGCGACATGCATGGGTTCAGCGCGCTCTCCGAGCCGGAGCACCTGATCTTCATCGAACGCGTGCTGGGCGCCTTTGCCGCCGTGCTGGAGGAATTCGGCGCGCGGGTGACATACACCGAGACCGCGGGCGACGGGCTCTATGTGGTGATGGACGAGGTCGCGGCGACGGCGCGCTGCGCGCTCGCCCTGCAGGCGGCAACGCGCCCGGAGCGCATCGTGGCGATGGGGCTGCCGGCGACGCTCGGGCTGCGGCTCGGCGTGCATTACGGGCCGGTGTTCCGCCGCTTCGACAGGGTCATCGCGCGCTGGCGCTTCTGCGGGCAGGAGGTGGTGCGCACGGCGCGCATCGAGCCGGTGACGCCGGTCGGCGCCATCTATGTCACCGAGCAGTTCGCGGCCGCGCTCGCGCTCGAGGGAGCCGAAGGGTTGCATTGCGACTATGCGGGGGTTCGGCCGATGGCCAAGGGCTACGGCGAGAGCCGCATGTATGCGCTGCGCGCGGCTGGGTGAGCGGCTACGATGGCCCACCGTTCACTTCGCGCGGCGACCCGCAGCACCACGCACTCACGCGGCACGTGACGGTTCGCGCTCGGCCAGGGCACGCAGCAGGGTGCGCACCTCGTCCGGCCGCAGTGCCGGGTCCGCGCCCTTGAGGCAGGCGACGATGGCGCTGACCACGGGTGTCGCGAAGCTGGTGCCGGTGACGCTGGTGTAGCCACCGCCGGGTGCGAGCGTCGGCACTGCCTCGCCGTGGGCGGCGATCTCCACCGCCCGCCCGTCGCGGAAGCGATAGACGAACGGGTCTGCGAAGCGCGCGCGATCGACGCCGAGGACGGAACTGAACTCGGCCGGGAAACCGTCGTCCGTCACGGGCACGTTGCGCCGCGCCGCGATCACGACCTGGCCCTGGTAGAAGGCTCGCTCGCACAGCTCCGCGAGGCGCGGGGCGAAGGCGGCGCTGGCGGCAAGGCTCATGTTCACGACCGGCCAGCGCTCCCGCACGGCAAGTGCGAGGGCCGCGACCAGCGCCTCGCCCGGGCCCTGGTTACCGGTGCCGAGCACACGCAGGTCGATCAGCCGTGCGTGCGGTGCCAGGCGGGCGATAATGCCGGCGACCGCCGTTCCGTGCCCGAAATTATCGTGGTTCTCGGCGGCGGCGAGCGGCACGGGCTGCATCCGCCCTGCCACCGTTTCGAACCCGACAGAGCGGGCGATGCGCGCGGCAAGCGCCGGATGCGTCGCGTCCATGCCGCTGTCCAGCACCGCGACCTCGACCGGCGCGAGGGACGCGGCGGGAAGCTCGCCGAGCGGGAGGGCGGCCGCGGCGGCGCGCCAGGCGGAGAGATCGGCGGTGGTCATTCGGCAGGCAGCGAGATGCGCGCGAGCGCGTCTATCATCCGCTCGGCCTCGACCAGCACCTCCGGACGCTGCTCCGCCACCCGCTCCAGCGCGGCCGCGATGCGCGCGATGGAGGGATGGGCGGCGCGCTCCCGCGCGATGGCGGCGAGCTCGCGTTCCTGCGCGATCAGCAGGGCGGCAACGGCGGCGAAGCCGCCGTAGAGGCGTCCCATTTCGCCGGTGAAACGTTTTCCGGGCGCGAAGCTCACGGCGGTGATGACGCCGAGCAGGGTCTCGCCGGAGACCACCGGCGCGGCGATGAGGGCCTCCGGCGTTTCGGGCCCGTCCTTGCGCTCGGCCTGGTGGATGTCGCGATAGACGGGTGCGCCGATCTGCACCTCCCGCGTCGCCGCGGCCAGGCCGGTGATGCCGGCGCCGAGCGGCACGCGCTGGCCACGCAACACCTGCTCGGTCTCGGCGGGGCCGATGGTCATGGCGAAGCGGAGATCCTCGGTCGCGGGGTCGTAGAGCAGCAGCGAGCCTTCCTCCCCGCCGCTCAGTTGCAGCCCGGTCCAGATGAGCAGGCGCAGCATCGGGCCGGCGGCGGCGCCGTCGCGAAACCCGAAGGCTGGATCGATGGGATCGAGGTCGCGCATGGGATGTTCCTTCGATCGCTGCGAGCGGTGTTAGGGCGAGGGAGTGGCGAGGGCTACGGCGGTGAACGACAATCCTTCCGAGCGTTCCGGGCGCACCGCGGCGAGGCGGGCGAAGAGGTTGTCGCCAGCGGCCAGTTCGCCGGGCGGCCCGATGGCAGCGAAGCGGCCGTCCTCGAGGCAGCACACCTCGTCCGCCGCCGCGAGGACGAGGCCGGGGCTGTGGTCAACCAGGATCACGGTGGTACCCAGGCCGGCAATACCGCGCAGGATGACCGGCAGGGAGGCGAGCGCCAATGCGTCGAGCCCGGTGGAGGGTTCGTCGAGCAGCAGGACGGTGGGGCGCGTGAGCAGCGCGCGGGCGATGGCGAGACGGCGCCGCTCGCCGCCGGAAAGGCCGCCACCGGGCGCCATGGTGACCACGCGGTCGAGCGGGTGGACGGGTTCGAGCCGGCACAGGGCCTCGCCGAGGCCGGCGCGCGCGATCGCCGCCTCGAGCTCGGCGTCGGTTGCGGCGGGGGCGCCGAGGAGCAGGTTGTCGCGGATCGTCGCATCCATGATCAGTGGGAACTGCGAAACGGTGGCGATGTGACGACGGCGCCAGGCGTGGTCGAGGCGCGGCAGCGGAACGCCGCCGACGCTGATGCTGCCGGAGGTGGGCTGGCGGATGGCATTGATGAGCGCGAGGCAGGTGGACTTACCGCCCCCGGAGAGGCCGACGATCGCGCTGACCCGCCCCGGCGGGAAGTCATGGGTGATGCCGTCGAGCACGGGCGCCGCGCGGCCAGGATAGGCGAACCGTACGGCATCGAAACGGACAACGGCCGGGGCCCCCGGCGCCGGCTCGGCAGTGGAAGCGGGTTGCGGCGTGTCCACGGAAGGCGCGTCGAGCAAGGCGCCGACGGCGGCAACCGGCGGCCAGCTCGCGGCGAGGCCGGTGAAGAAGCCGATGAGCTCCTGCACCGGCTGGATGGCGCTGGGCACGAAATAATAAATGCCGAGCACGGCGCCGATCGGGCGGGAGGGGCTACTGGCCATGAGCAGCGCGGCGTAGATCAGAAACGCGGCCTGCAGCAGCGTGGGCATCGAGTGCTACAGCGCGCGCGTCGCCTCGAGGCGGATGGTGGCACGCAGCCGAGCCGCCGCGAGCCGGGCGGTGGCGGCGGCAAAGGCGCGCGTGCGCGTGGCCTCGGCGCCGAGCAGGCGGACCTCCAGCGGCTGGGCGGCGGAGTTGTTGAACTCGCGGGCAAGCGCCGTCTGCGCCGCGAGCGCGTCCTTGAAGGCGCCACCCGTGCCGCGGTTGAGCCGCCAGCTCGCCACCGCCAGTGCCGCGACGACGAGGCCGAGGGCCACCTGCAGCAGGGGCGGCGCGTTGCCGGCAGCGGCAAGGTTGTGCAGCAGGAAGAGCAGCGCGGTGACGAAGCCGATGCTGCGAACCACGGGAAATTCGACGAGGTTGCGCATCACCGGCTGCGCGCCGGCGGCGAATTGCATCACCACCATGCTGGTTTCCGCCAGCGGATGGCTGTCGTGGTAGGCGGCCTCGAGGCCGAACAGTCGGTCGTGAAGGCGGATGCGCAGCCGGCGCAGCAGCTCCGCGTCCGCCCAGGCGGCGGCGATGCGGCTGAGCGGCGCGATGGCGGCGCCGGCGAGCGACAGGGCCGCGTAGACGGCAACGAGCAGCAGCAGGGTGTGGTGATCCGGTGCCGTTGCCCGCAGCGAGGAGATGACATCGGCGAGTACCTGCACCGCGAATTGGGAAAGCAGGGTGGCGCTGAGGGCGAGGCCGGCGCTGAGGACGACGCGCCCGGGGGCGGCGCGCGCGACCGTGACGCTCCAGCGGAGCATGTTGCGCAAAGAAAACGGTTCCGTCGGGGCCGGGGGCGGCATGGCCTTGGCCGAAGGTGAGGCCTGCCCGGGTGCCGGCGTTCCCGGCGGAGCTTTCTGCAATGGCGGTTGGGCTTGCATCGCCTCGGCTGTGGGCTGTGTGCGGCTCACGGGCGTCCGGCGCGGCGCACCGGCAGGGTACACCGCGCCGTCCGTGATGCCAGGATTTCGGTTCGCGGCCAGGCCAGCGCCACGACCGTTGCGGGTCAGGCGCGGAACGCCATACCGCAGGCGCCGCAGATCACGGTTTCGTAGACTTCGCTGTTGAGACCAGTGGTCCAGCCGATGTGGCCGCAGTAGGGGCACTGCGTCCAGCCGTTGTAATAGTACTGACCTTCGACATCCTTCGCCGGCGGCTTGCCGATCAGAAGCGCGAACTTGCCGCTGCTGATCGCGGCACGTGCCTCATCCTGGTCCATCTTGCTTCCGCGCTTGACTTCGAATCCTTCAGCCATGGTGTGGTTTCCTTCCTCTTGCTGTTGCGGCAGGAGAAGGCTCTCGACCCCGGCAACCATGCCGCGTTTGCATCGCCCGGGCCTTGTACTGTCCGGGTCCCGAAGCTCAGAGGAACCGCGAACGGCGTCATCCTACGGACAGGTCGCCCGCACCAAACTGAAACATTTCACATCAGCGATCCCGGTCCGGGAGATCGTGAGCGGGAAAAAGCGTAGGTAGGGACCGGCGAGCCGTCAATCGCGATGGTGTAACATTCGGGCGCGGCGGGGGCGGGATCAGGGTTTCGCCGCCGCCAACGTCGCGATCCGTTGGCGCAGGAGCGCCACACCGCGTTTGAGCCCAACATCGGCGGGAGCCTTCGCGGCAAGGGCCTCGATGATGGCGAGGCTCTTGCGGTAGTCGACGAGGGCGTCGGCGGGGGCGTGCGAGTGCCGCTCGATCGCGGCGATGGACACCAGAGCGGTGGCGACACCGAGTTGGTCCTTCGCGTCACCGGGCGCCCGGGCCGCTAGCTTCCGGAAAATGCCGAGCTGTCGCCGATACGCGGATGCGGCCTTGGCGAGGTCGCCGCCTTGCTGCTCCACGACGCCGATGCGTCCCAGGGTGATGGCGAGGCTACGCTGGGTCTGCACGTTTCCGTGATCCTCCACCGCGAGCTGTTGGAAGATCTCCAGCTCTCGCCGATAGGCAACCGCAGCACCGGCGGGATCTCCCGCCTGCCGTTTCACGTCGCCCAGCTTCTCCAGGCTGATGGCGAGGCTGCGCTGGGTCTTGGCGTTGCCGGGATCGCCTGCGGCGAGCTTGCTGAGGGTCGCGTATGCTCGCCGGTAGGCGGATGCAGCCTTCGTGAGGTCGCCGGCTTGCAGCTCCACGCCGCCGATGCGTTCCAGGTCAATCGCAACATCGCGCTGGGTCTGGGCGTTGCCAGGATCGCGTTTCACGAGGTTGTTGTCGATGACGTATGCTTGTTGGTACACGGACGTGGCCTTGGTGACGTCGCCCGCGCGCACTTCCACGTCGCCGATGCGTTGCAGGGCGATGGCGAGGCGGCGCTGGATCTGGGCGTTACCGGGATCGCTTGCGGCGAGCTTGCTGAGGGTCGCGTATTCTCGCCGGTAGGCGGACGCAGCCTTCGCGAGGTCGCCCGCCGCTCGTTCGATGTCGCCCAGCTCCTCCAGGCTGATGGCGAGGTTGCCCTGCGTCTGCGTGTTCCCGGGGTCGCTTGCCACCAGCGTTCTGTTGATCGCGTATGCTCGCCGGTAGGCGGATTCAGCGTTCGTGAGGTCGCCGGCTTGCAGCTCCACGCCGCCGATGCGTCCCAGGTCAATCGCAACATCGCGCTGGGCCTGGGCGTTGCCAGGATCGCGTTTCACGAGGTTGCTGGTGATTGTGTACTCCTGCCGATAGGCGGACGTGGCCTTGGCGAGGTCGCCAGCCTGCT
>DAHUXX010000109.1 GCA_027306955.1 Acetobacteraceae bacterium
CACCAACATTACGAGGCGCTGATCGCGCGCGCGGCGGCGATCCCGCCCGTTTCCTGCGCGGTGGCGCATCCCTGCGATGCGCCCTCGCTTGGCGCCGCGCTGGAGGCGGCGCGCGAGGGGCTGATCGCGCCCATCCTGGTGGGACCTGTCGCGCGCATCCGCCGCGTGGCGGAGGAAGTGGGGCTCGATCTCACCGGGCATCCGATCGAGGACACGCCGCACAGCCATGCCAGCGCCGACCGCGCCGTGGCGCTGGTGCGCGAGGGCCGCGCGCAGATGCTGATGAAGGGCTCGCTGCACACCGACGAGCTCATGGGTGCCGTGGTGGCGCACGACACGGGGCTGCGTACTGGGCGGCGCATCAGCCACGTCTTCATCATGGACGTGCCGCGCTACCGCGAGCCGCTGTTCATCACCGACGCCGCGATCAACATCGCACCCGATCTCGAAACGAAAGCCGACATCGCGCGCAACGTCATCGATCTGCATCGCGGCCTCGGCCTCGGCCCACCGCGCGTGGCCATCCTTTCCGCGGTGGAGACCGTGACGCAGAAGATCCCGAGCACAATCTACGCCGCGTCGCTGTGCAAGATGGCGGAGCGGCGGCAGATCGTGGGCGGGCTGCTCGACGGGCCGCTGGCGCTCGACAACGCGATCGACCCCGAGGCGGCGCGCATTAAGGGCATCGAGTCCGAGGTCGCGGGGCGCGCGCAGATGCTGCTGGTGCCGGACCTCGAGGCGGGCAACATGCTTGCCAAAAACCTGACATTCCTGAGCGGTGCTGATGCCGCGGGGATCGTGATGGGCGCGCGGGTGCCGATCATCCTGACCAGCCGTGCCGACAGCCGGCGCACGCGGCTTGCGTCCTGCGCGGTCGCCGTTCTCTATGCGCAACATCTGGCGCAGGCGGGCACGGAGGCGGCGGCATGAACGGCCTGCTGCTCGTCATCAACGCGGGTAGCTCCAGCCTCAAGTTCGAAACCTTCGACGTTGCGGACGGTACGCCGCGGCGGGTGCTCGGCGGAGAAATCGAACGGCTGGCGAGCACCAAGCCGCATTTCATGGCCCGCGGCGCCTCGGGGCCGCTCGAGGATCGTTTGCTCGGCATAGGCGACGATCCGCTCGCTTCGTTGCTCGCCTGGCTCGGAGAGCATGGCGGCGGCACGCCGTGCGCCGTCGGGCACCGCGTGGTGCATGGTGGCGTTCACCGCACCGGTCCCGCCTTGGTGGACGACGCGCTGCTTGTGGAACTCGACGCACTGTCGCCGCTGGCGCCGTTGCACCAGCCGCACAATCTCGATCCGATCCGCCGCCTGCGTGCGCAAGCGCCGGATCTGCCGCAGGTCGCGTGTTTCGACACCTCCTTCCATCGCGGCCATCCCGAGGTGGCGGACCGGTTCGCGCTGCCCGAGGCGCTCTTTGTCCAGGGCGTGCGGCGCTACGGGTTCCACGGACTGTCCTACGCATGGATCGCGCGGCGCTTCGCCGAGGTGGCGCCGGGCCTCGCCGCCGGGCGCGTCATCGCGGCGCATCTCGGCGCCGGTTGTTCCGCCTGCGCTATGATCGGCGGACGCAGCGTGGACAGCACCATGGGCTTCACCGCGCTCGAGGGGCTGGTGATGGGCACACGCCCTGGCGAACTCGATGCGGGCGTCGTGCTCTATCTGATGCAGCAGGGAATGGACGCCTCTGCCATCGAGCACCTGCTGTATCACGAGAGCGGGCTCAAGGGCCTTTCCGGCATCTCTGGCGATGTGCGCGACCTGCTCGCCGACGGCGGTCCGCGAGCGCGGCTCGCGCTCGATGTCTTCGTCTATCGCGCCGCCGGTGCCTTCGCCACGCTTGCCGCGGCGATGGGGGGCGTGGACGCGGTGATCTTCACCGCGGGGATCGGAGAAAACGCGGCCGAGATCCGCGCCGCCATCGCCGCGCGCTGTGCCTGGTTCGGGCTCGCGGTGGACCCGGTGCGCAACGCCGCGAACGGCCCGCTGATCTCGGCCGCGGGCAGCAGGGTCGCCGCCTATGTCATCCCGACCGACGAGGAGGCGACCATCGCGCGCGAGACGCTTTCGGTGCTCGCCTCGCGCTGAGTCCCACTCGGCCGCCTGGCGGTGCTCCCGGAGGGCGAGGCCCCGGGTGGGCAGGGCTGCTCCAGGCGCATAGGTTACCTTGCTGACAATATCATAACGCTGCTTATTATATGGCCCATGCCTGACGACCTGCTGTTTCTGCTGCACGACCTGGCGCGGCACTCGCGCATGGACGCGGACCGGCGCGCGGCCGCCCAGGGCCTCACGCTCGCCCAATGGAAACTCTTGATCCATCTCGAGCGGCAGGCCGGGCTGTCGCAGAAGGAGCTCGCCGAGATCCTGGAAGTGGAGCCGATCACCATCGCGCGGCTGATTGACCGGCTGGAGGCGCATGGCCTGGTGGAGCGGCGCGACGATCCCTCGGACCGGCGCATCTGGCGCCTGCACCTGACCGGGGAAGCCGCCCCGGTGCTCAAAGCGCTCGCGCATGAGCGCGCGGCAATGCTGGAGGTCATCACCAAGGGCCTCTCGCGCGCCGAGATCGCCGCCGTCGAGGCAGCGATGGGGCGGATGAAGGAAAACGTGATCGCCGGCCTGCGCGCCCGCGAGGTGGAGGCCGCCTGATGTCGCAAGCAACCGTGAGCGCGCGCGTCGGCAACGCCGAACCGAGTACCACGCAGCGCAGCCGGCCCCGGCTGCTGCGCCTGGTGCTGATGGTGGGCGGCGTCGCCCTCGTGCTGATCGCCGCCGTGACCGTCTGGCTGGAGAGCGGGCGCTGGGTCTCGATCAGCGATTCCTACGTGCGCGCCGGCAAGCTGCTGGTCGCGACCGACGTCTCCGGAACCGTCAAGACCATCGACGTGACCGAGGGCGAGCACGTGACCAAGGGCCAGGTGCTGTTCCGGCTCGACCCGCTGCCCTTCCGCATCGCGCTCGATCAGGCCCGCGCCAATCTTGCGGCCGCCCGGATCAATGCCAAGGCGCAGCAGCGTACTTATCAGCGCATGCTGCAGGACGCAGCGGCGATGGCGGCCAACGTTGCCTCCGACCGCATCGCCTTCGGGCGGGCCGCGCGGCTCGTCGGCAACAGCGTCGTCTCCCGCGCCGAGTACGACACGGCGCGCTACAAGCTCGCGGCCGACACCGCGACGCTTGGCTCGCTCCAGGATCAGGCGCAGGTGCAGCTGATCAAGATCGGCGGCAAGCCCGATCTGCCGGTCGACCAGCTGCCCGCCGTTGCCGCGGCACTTGCGTCGGTTGCCGAGGCGCTGCGCCAGTACAACGACACCATCGTGCGCGCACCGTTCGCGGGGATCGTGACGCAGGTCTCCAACCTGCAGCCCGGCACCTACCTGCCGGCCGCGACCGCGGCGTTCGGCCTCGTCTCCGACACCAATATCTGGGTCGAGGCCAACCCGAAGGAGACGGCGCTGACCTGGGTGAAGCCCGGCGACAAGGTGCGCGTCACGGTGGGCACCTACCCCGGCCGTGTGTGGAAGGGCGTCGTGCAGAGTATCGCGCCCGCCTCCGGCGCCGAGTTCTCCGTGCTGCCGGCGCAGAACGCCTCCGGCAACTGGGTGAAGGTGGTGCAGCGCATCCCGCTGCGCATCCAACTTGACCCGACGAACGGCGCGCCGCCGCTGCGCGCCGGCATGAGCGCCACCACCAACATCGACACGCGCCATGTGCGCACGTTCTCTGAACTCCTGCCCTAATAGCAGCGCGGCCGCGCCATGAATCCGCACTCGACGCCGCACCGCGGGCTTATCACCGTCTGCCTGATGGCGGCGACGCTGATGCAGGCATTGGATTCCACGATCGCCAATGTGGCGCTGCCCTACATGCAGGGCTCGCTCGCGGCCACCACGGACCAGGTCACGTGGGTGCTCACCTCCTACGTCGTCGCCGCGGCGATCATGACCGCGCCGGTGGGCTGGATGGCGATGCGCTTCGGCCGCAAGCAGCTCTTCGTCACCTGCCTCATCGGGTTCACCGTGGCCTCGATGGCCTGCGGTGCCGCGCAGTCACTGACCCAGATCGTCGCGTTCCGGCTGATCCAGGGCATGTTCGGCGCGGCGCTGGTGCCGCTGTCGCAGGCGACCATGCTCGACATTTATCCCGTCGAGCAACGCGGCCAGGCGATGGCGATCTGGGGCATGGGCGTCATGGTCGGCCCCATCCTCGGCCCCACGCTCGGCGGTTATCTGACCGAGCATTTCACTTGGCGCTGGGTGTTCTACGTCAATCTGCCGTTCGGTATCCTGGCGGTCATAGGCCTTCTGGTGTTCATGCCGCGCCCCGAGCCCAACGCCGGCATGCGCTTCGACTGGACGGGATTCCTCGCACTCGCGCTGGGTGTCGGTGCGCTGCAGATGATGCTCGACCGCGGCCAGACCAAGGACTGGTTCAGCTCGCACGAAATCGTGATCGAGGCGCTGCTCGCGGGCATCGGGCTGTACCTCTTCCTGGTGCACATCCTTACCGCGAAGAAGCCGTTCATTCCGCCGGGAATCTTCCGCAACGGCAATTTCTCGTCGTCATCCGGCCTGATGTTCTCGACCGGGGTGGTGCTGCTCGCCTCCTCGGCGCTGCTTGCACCCTACCTGCAGACGCTCGCGGGTTATCCGGTGGAAACTGCCGGACTGGTCATGGCGCCGCGCGGTATCGGCACCATGATCGCGATGACGCTGGTGGGGCGCCTGACATCGAAGATGGACCCACGCAAACTGATGGCGTTTGGCATCCTCGTGCTGAGCTGGTCCTTCTGGCGCATGTCAACCTGGACCCCCGATGTCGGACAGAGCGAGATCATCTTCACCATCGTGATCCAGGGCTTCGCGATGGGCTTCGTCTTCGTGCCGGTGCAGGTGGTGGCCTTCGCGACGCTCGATCCGAAGCTGCGCGGCGACGGCACGGCGCTGCTCAGCCTGTTCCGCAACATCGGCTCGGCGATCGGTGTTTCCGTCACCGAGCTGGTCCTGGCACGCAACCAGCAGATCGTGCATTCCTCGCTCGCGGCCCTGATCACGCCGTTCAATCGCATCCTCAGCGCGGGGCCGGGTGCCGCGATGGCGCCGATCAAGCCGCTGGGCTCGGCGCTCGCGTTCCCGCCGCTCGGCCTGCCCACGACCGTCACCACCCCCTATGGCGCGGCGGTGTCGCCCAACAACCCGCTCGGCGCGGCGGTTCTCGACCAGATGATCAACTTCCAGGCCAGCGTCATCGGGTATATTGATGACTACCGGCTGATGGTCTGGACCTCGCTGCCAGCGATCCTGCTGCTGTTCCTGATGCGCCGCCCTGGCTTCACCAGTGCGAAGCCTCCCGCGCACGAGGTGATGGAATGATCGCGGCGAGGTCCGCGGCACGCGGCGCGCCCTAACCGGGAACGTCGGTGCTGCCCTTGCTCCAGGCAAGCAGGCGCCGCTCGCACAGGTCCATCAGCGACGTCAGCGCCATGACCATGACGGCAACGACGAGGATGAGCGCCATCACGCCAGCAACGTCGAAGCGCCCGCTGTAGCTCTGCACCAGGAGGCCGAGTCCGCTTTGCGCCGCGATCATCTCGCCGATGACCGCGCCCGCGCTGCAGTAGATCAGCGACAGGCGCAGCCCCGCGAAGACGCCAGGCAGCGCCCACGGCAGGCGCACGTGCCAGAACAGACGCGCCTGCGACGCACCGAACAGGCGTGACATCAGCAGCAGATCGCGGTCGACGTTCTTGAGCCCACCGAGCGTGCTGAGGAGGATGATGAAGTAGCCCAGCGAGAAGGCGAGCACGGCCTTCGACATGATGCCGATGCCGAACCAGAGGATGAACAGCGGGCCGAGGGCGATCCGGGGCATGCTGTTGAACGCGGTGAGAAAAGGGGAGAGGGTCCGGTTGAGCCACTCGCTGCGGTCGAGCACGATCGCGGATGCGACGCCGAAGATCACCGAGGCGACGAATGAGAGCAGGATCTCGAGCAGCGTGGTCGCGAGGTTGGGCAGCAACTTGCCGCCGACAATCAGGTGCAGCAGCGATCGTGCGACGCCGACCGGGGTCGCGATGAAGGCCGGATTGGCGAGGCCCAGCGCAACGGCGCCCTGCCACGCCACCAGGAAGGCCAACAGGAACACGATGCGCGCGCCCAGGACCGAGCGCGACCGCGAGCCGTTTGTGCCGGCCGCGGCGCCGAGACCGGCCTCCGAGCGAACCATGTCGGTCATGCCGTGCTCGCCCGCAGTGCCGTCCAGGCGAGGCGGTAGAGGTCGTGATAACGCTCATCCGCTTGCAGCGCCTCGGCGGAACGCGGCCGCGGCAGATCGACGTGGATCTGCTCGACGACGCCCGCCCCCCGCCTCGACATGACGAGGACCCTGTCGGACAGCGTGATCGCCTCGCCGATGTCGTGCGTCACGAACACCACCGTGGCGTGGCTGCTTTCCCACAGGCTGAGCAACTGGTCGTGCAGAAGCAGCTTGGTCTGCGAGTCGAGCGCGCTGAACGGCTCGTCCATCAGGTAGAGGCTGCGCTCGACCGCGAAGGCGCGCGCCAGGGAAGCGCGCTGGCGCATGCCCTGGGAGAGCCTGGACGGGAAGAAATCGGCGACATCGCGCAAGCCGACCCGCTCGAGATACACGCGGGCGCGCCGCTCGCGCTCGGCGCGGCCGACGCCCGACAGTTCCATCCCGTAGGCGACATTGCTCAATACCGTGCGCCAAGGCAGCAGCGCGTCGCGCGCGAGGATGTAGCAGATGTCGGACCGCCCAGCGGCCGGCGGGCGATCGCGGATCATGACGGTTCCTTCCGCCGCCGGTACCAGCCCGGCAATGACGTTCAGCAGCGTCGTCTTGCCGCAGCCGCTGGCCCCGATCAGCGCGATGAACTCGCCGCTCGCCACGTCCAGATCAACACCGGTGAGAACATGGCGGGACGTGCCGAAGTGGACACGCACCCCGCGGACGCGGATGTCCGGTGCCTCAACCGTCCAGCCGGGCGTGCCCACGGTTGCTTCGGATGTCATGCGGCTCCTGGCCTAGCGCGAGCAGGCAAAATGCTCCGCCCCGGTCCTGATGACCACCGCCGATCTCTTTCCTGGCGCATGCAGCTGTCCCTGCGAGTACAGCAGCTGTGACCAGGTGTCGATCGTGTGCCTGGTGATCTTGAGCCCGAACGTGGGGATCAGGCGCTGCACCATGGTCTTGTATTCCGCGGGCGTGAGGGCCGGTACCTTGGCATAATGCTGCATGATCGAAACCACCGCACCGAGATTGGCCGGATTTCGGTACCAGCAATACGAATCCTCCATCGCCTTTACGAAGCGCGCAACCACTTCAGGGTGATTCCTGATCGTGCTGGTCGAGGCCCACCAGCCGTTGTACCCGAGATCGTGGAACGCGGCCGGCCCCTGGTTCTCGGCGAGGTTCACGACCACTGTACCCTCGTGCTTGGCCTCGACGATCGAGGGTAGCGGTTCGATGCTGAGATAGGTGTCGACGATACCGCGCTGCAGCGCGGGAAACGCGGTGTTGGGCAGACCGACGGCGACGTAGGTCACGGAATTGGCCTTGTAGCCGGCATCCGTCAGCAGCTTCTCATCCATGTATTGCAGCGAGACGCCAAGCGCGAGCACGCCCCATTTCTTTCCGACGAGATCCTTGATGACACCGGGATAGCCTTGCGCGAGATGCGGCAGCGGCATTCCCTTGCGCGCGATCAGGGCAAACGGAACCTTCACGGTCGACCCGATCACGCCGCGTATCGGCAACCCATGCTCGACGGCCACGAGCAGGTTATCCCAGGAGTTGTTGACGAACGTCACGCTGTCGCTGGCGACGGCGGAGGTCATCGCGGGGCCGGTGCTGATGGGGACGAGGCGGACCGCCAGCCCGTCATGCTCGAAGATCTTGCGGTCGTGGGCGATCAGCACCGGCAACGAAATTAGGGCGCCGGGATAGTATCCGACACTTGCCTTGAGGAGCGGCTGCGCGTGGACGGCGCCGGGCAGGCCGAGCACGGCTGCCGACGAGGCAAGCCCGAGAGCCATCGCGATCGCCGCGACGCGATGGCGTATCCCCTTTGTTGCTGTGCGCATTTTCTCCTCCCTCTCATCTCGGCGGCGCGGTGCGGCCGCCTCTTTTATGGTTGTCGGGTCATGCGCGGAACCGCGGTTCCGCGATGCCGCGGGCATCGAGGCCGTGGATGGCAAAGACATGCCCTGCCAGCGGCTGCGCGCTTCGCTGCTCCGCGTCGAGAAACCGGCTCGCGGAAGCGACGTAGAGGACATCGAGATCATGCCCGCCAAACGCGCAGATGGTCGGGTTGGAGACCGGCAGCCGTATGTGGCGGATGAGCTGTCCCTCGGGATCGAATTGCGCGACCGCACCGCCGCGGAACAGCGCTGCCCAGTAGCAGCCATCGACGTCGATCGTGGCGCCGTCGACGTCGCCCCGGATATGGGCGGTGGAGATGAAAGGCTCGCGGCCTGCGATCTCGCCCGCTGCAAGGTCGAATGCATAGCGCCAGACCGTTCCCGTGAAGGTGTCGGCAAGATACATCCAGCGGTCGTCAGGGCTCCAGGCGATGCCATTGCCGACGGTCAGGCCGTCCTGCATCAGCGTGACGCCCCGCCCGGTTTCGAGGCGCCAGAGCGCCGCCGTTGGGCTGCGATGATCGGTGTTCACGGACGCGCACCAGAACCGACCCGCGCGGTCGCACTTGCCGTCGTTCAGCCGGTTAGTGGGCGGCCGGTCGGATTCGACGGCGGCGATCAGCTTGGCTTCTACCGTCTCGACGTCGATACGATAAAAGCCACCCTTCACCCCGGCGATCATGCCGCCATCGGTACAACCGGCAACCGAACCGATGGGGCGGCCGTCCAGCGCGCGGGTCAGATCCGCGCATCCGTTTTCCCGCGTCAGGGGATCGAAGGAAAATACCTGCGTCTTCCAGGCATCGATCCAGCGCAGGCGTCGCGCCGCGGCGTCCCAGTAGAGCGACTCGCCGAGATCGCAGGAAGCGGAGGTGATGCACGCAACGTCCAAGCCCGCCTCGCTTCCTCGCGGAAAATGGGAGTGATCACTACCATATGACTTGATCGGGCGGAGGGTCAAGGCTAGGTCGGACGTATGCGAAAGCCTAACTCCATCGCCGACACGCTGTCCTATCGGGTGCTGCGCCTGTCGAACACGTTCGCGCTCTACGCCGCGCGCCGCTACCGCGAGGAGTTCGCGATCACGTTGCCCGAGTGGCGCGTGATGTCGATCATCGGGGCCGGCGAACCAACCACCGCGCGCGACATCAGCCGCGTGCTGGCCACGGACAAGCGCTGGGTCGGCCTCTCCGTCGAGCGCCTGGAGCAGCGGGGCTATGTCACGCGCTCTCCCGACGCGCGTGATGCGCGCCGGATCCTGATCCGGCTGTCGAAGGGCGGATGGGAGGTGCACGACGCTATTCTTGCGGTGGCACGGCAGCGGCAGAGCAGGCTTCTCGCCACCTTGCCGAAAGGGGCCGCCGAGGTGCTGGTCGCGAGCCTCGACCGGCTGCAACTCGAGGCCGACCGCATGCTCGGGGAACTCAACGGCGTGAACGCGAATCGGTCCGCCTCAAGATAGCGAGCATGTTCAGTCGGCAGAGCCCAGTTCCGCGCGCACCAGCGCCACCCAGTAGGCGGCGCCGAGCGGGATGATCTCGTCGTTGAAATCGTAGATCGGCGTGTGCAGCGCCGCCCCCCTTGGGTCGACGCCGTTGCCGATGCGCATGAAGGCGCCGCGGCAGCGCAGCAGCATCTCCGCGAAATCCTCGCCGCCGGTGGAGGGAGTGACATCGCCATCGACATGCTCTTCACCGACCACCGCGGCGGCGGCTGCCATCGCAACCGGCACCGCCTCGTCGTGGTTCACCAGCGCGGTGCCGCGGCGAAGATATGTCACCTCCGCCGAACAACCCTGCGCCGCCGCGAGGCTCGCCGCTAGCTCGCGCACCCGTCGCTCCAACGTATCGCGCACCGTCTCGTTGTAGGAACGGGCGGTGCCCGCCACCGTCACTTCGGCCGGCATCACGTTCGGGGATTCGGCCGAGCCGCCACCGACATAGCCGACGCTGATCACCGCCTGCGCGGCGGAGGCGATGTTGCGGCCGACGACGGTCTGCACCCCGAGCAGGAAGTATCCGAGCACCACGGTGGCGTCGGTCGCGAGATGCGGTGTCGAGCCGCCATGCCCGCCGGTGCCGCGGAACGTGACCGACCAGCGGTCGCCGGCGGCGAGCATCGCACCACGCCTTGTGGCGAACCGACCCACGGGAACGCCTGGCGAGTTGTGCAACCCGTAGATCGCGTCGCAGGGAAACCGCTCGAACAGCCCGTCGGCGAGCATCGCCCTCGCACCGCCGCGCCCCTCCTCGGCGGGCTGGAAGATAAGGTGCACGGTGCCGCCGAAATCCGGGTTCTCTGCCAGGCAGCGCGCGGCGCCGAGTAGCATCGTGGTATGCCCGTCATGGCCGCAGGCATGCATCACACCCGGGTGTTGCGACGCGTGGGGCAGCCCAGTCTCCTCGTGGATCGCGAGCGCGTCCATGTCTGCGCGCAGCCCGATGGCGCGCTGCCCCGGCCGCTTGCCGCGGATGGTGCCGACGACGCCGGTTTTGCCCACGCCCTCCGTCACCTCCACGCCCCATTCGCGCAGCCTCGCGGCGACGAGGGCGGCGGTGCGCACCTCCTCCAGCCCCATCTCGGGATGGGCATGGATCTCACGGCGGATCGCCGTCAGTTCGCGATGGAAACGTTGCAGCCGCGCGCGGGCATCCTCGAGGAGATCGGTCATGCGGCGAGGTTAGGACGCTTTCTCACGCCGCGCCACGCTTCGCCTCCGCGCGCGACTCCGCGAGGTGGTCGAAGCGGCGGGTGAAGGTGCCGAGGCCCATCGTCTGCGAGCGCAGCTCGATGATCATGTCGTGCAGCTCGGCCGCCGGCACCAGCGCCTCGACGTCGTCCCAGCCCGGCCAGCCAGGACGCTCCGCGTAGCCCAGGATCTGCCCGCGCCGTCCGGTCAGCAGGCGCTGAGCGCGGGCGGTGTAGTCGTTGGGCACGCTCACGGTGACGCGTTCGATCGGCTCTAGCAGCACCGGGTCGGCCTTCGCCAGGCCCTCCTGCATCGCTGTGCGCGTCGCGGTGCGGAACGCCATGTCGGAACTGTCGACGCTGTGGAACTGCCCGTCATGCAGCGTGACCGCGATGTCCACGACGGGATAGCCGAACGGTCCCTTGCCAGCTGCCTCCTCGGCCGCCTCGCCCACGGCGGGGATGAAATTGCGCGGCACCGCGCCACCCACGATGCGGTCGATGAACTCGAAGCCCGCGCCGCGCGGCCGCGGCGCAATTTCGATCTTCACGTCGGCGAACTGGCCGTGCCCGCCGGTCTGCCGCTTGAGCCGCCCGTGTTCGTGCACGCCGCGCCTTATGGTCTCGCGATAGGCGACCTGCGGCGTGTGGCTCGCGACCTTGAGCCCGCCGATCCGGCCGAGTCGTTCGATCGCGGCGTTGAGGTGGATCTCGCCCTGGCCGTGCAGCACGGTCTCGCTCGCCTCGGTGTGCGTGAGCGCGAGCGAGGGGTCCTCCTCCAGCAGCTTCTGCAGCGCGCTGGAGAGCTTTACGTCGTCCTTGCGGTCGGTGGTGGGGATCGCGAGCGAGAAGACCGGAGCCGGGGGCACGGGGAAAGGCAGCGTCTCAGCACCGTTGGTGCTCACGGCGGCGCCGGTGGGCACGGTGTCGAGCCGGCCGAGGCCAACCACCTCGCCCGCCTGCGCCTCCGTGACCTTCGCGGGTTCGCCCCCGGGGAAGCGCTGAATGCCCCCGAGCCGGCTGCCGCCGAGCGTGACGCCATCGCGCAGCGCGCCGCGCCAGATGCGCGCGAAGGACAACTTGCCGGCGTGCCCCGCGTGCTGGGTGCGAAACACCTGCGCGAGCACCGGGCCGGAGGCGGCGACGCCGATCCGCGCGGCAGTTTCCTGCACGAAGGGTGTGTCGTGGCGCAGCTTCTTCCACAGCCGCCGTACGCCGTGCATTTCCTGCCCGGCGCCGAGCAGTACCTCCACCACGTTACCGGCGGCGAGGTCCTTTCGCAGGTCGGCGTAGAGCTCGGCGGGCGTCGGCTTCACGTCCTCCAGCACTTTTTCGAGCAGCGCGTCATCGTGGTCAGCCAGCACCTCGACCAGCTTGTCGAGCGCCTCCTGCTCCGGCCCGTGCATCTCGGAGGGGACGGCCATCATCTCCGAGGCCTGGCCGCTGCGGTAGCGATAGGCGCGCGCACTCACCAGGTCGACGTAGCCGGTGACGCGGCCCTGGTCCGTCATCGGCACCTGGCAGAGGGTGAGCGGCATGCGCGCCTGCGCCTGCAGCGCTGCGAGCGTCTCCGTGAGCCCGCCCTCAAACGTGTCGATCCTGTTGATCAGCACCAGGTGCGGAATGCGCCGCTCCGCCAGCAGATGGAAGATCGGGCCCGCGGTCTGGGCGCGGGCGGGCGCGGGATCGCAGACCACGACGGCAATGTCAGCGACGCTGAGCGCTGTCGCCGTCTCGTGCGCGAACTCCACGGAGCCCGGGCAGTCGAGGATCGCCCAGTCGTCGCCGAGATAGCTGGCGTGGCCGACGCGCGTCTCGGTGGTCGGCGGTCGGTTGCGCGGGTCGGCCGGCTTGCGGGCGGGGGATCCGGCCGCCTCCAGCAGCGCCTCGAAAAGCGTGGACTTTCCGCTCCCCGACGGCCCCACCAGGGCGACCGTGCGTGGGCTTCTTGTGGCATTGTCTCCGGTCACGGGGTCCCCCTCTCGCTGGCGAGGGCGCCCTTCGGGCGTGACGCCCTTCATCCGTCAGCCTAGACCCGGAACCGGTCCGAAGGGGAGTCCCCCGTCAGTCTGGCCTCGAGGTCTCGATAGGCAGCGGGTCGAGCAGCGCGTTGAGGCGCACGGTGGCGAGTGCCGCGAAGGCGGCGAGCAGTGCGTGGCGGCGCGCGGTGGGCAGCCGGTGCTCCGGTGCGGCGCGCAGTTCCACCGCCTCGCCAGCCGCGGCGACGATCAGGCCCGTGGTCTCGGGGATTAATTCGCGCGGGAAATCCGTGTCCACGGCGAAGAACAGCCGGTCGCAAAAGTCGCGGTATTCCTCCCATTTGCGGTCGCTCTCGTAGTCGGCGCGGCCGGACTTCACCTCGATGCAGACGAACCCGCGATCGGGCAGCAGGGCAAGGATGTCCGCGCGTCGCCCATTGGGCAGCGACACCTCGGCGAGCGGTGCCCAGCCCCGTGCACGGCAGAATCGTGCCGCCGCGCGGTGGATGGCGCGGGTGCGCGAAGCGGCGTCCAGCAGTTCGCTCACGATCCGGCGTCACCCATCGGCGCGTTGCCCACCAGCTTGTCGATCGCTAAGGCCATGTCGAGGTCGCGGTGCGTGAGACCACGCGCCTCGTGCGTCGAGAGCACGATATCCACGCGGTTGTAGACATTCGACCACTCGGGGTGATGATCATGCTTCTCGGCGAGCAGGGCGACGCGGGTCATGAAGGCGAAGGCGGCGGAAAAATCGGCGAAGCGGAAGGCGCGGGCGATGGCGTCGCGGCCCTCCACCAGCTCCCATGCGGGCGGGATTTGCTTGCGCTGCGCCTTGGTGAGTTTCGCGATCGGGGGCACTCTGTCTCTCCGGGGTTGGCGATGAAGGGCACGCTGGCGCCGGGTGCCGAGGCGATCGCCGCCATCGCCGAGCGGGCGCTGGAGGCGATCCCCGAGCGGCTGCGCCGCCATGTGCGCGGGGTCGGCATCATGGTCGATGAGCTCGCCGATGACGAGACGGTGGCGGAGCTCGGCATCGAGAGCCCCTACGACCTCACCGGCCTCTACGACGGCGTTCCGTGGGGCGAGAAGGATTCCGGCGCCATGCCGCGGCGGCCGGACACGATCCATCTCTACCGCCACGCGATCCTGCTGGAGTGGATCGAGACCGGCGAGACGCTGGAGCGGCTGGTGCGCAACGTGCTGATCCACGAGATCGCGCATCATTTCGGCTTCAGCGACGAGGCGATCGCGCGCCTCGAGCGGGAAGGGTGAGTTCCGCCACACGCGCGCGCAGTACCGGCAGCAGTTCCGCCCCGAACCAGGGGTTGCGCCGCTCCCACGCCAGGGTGCGCCAGGATGGATGCGGCAACGGCAGGACGCGGGGCAGATGCTGACGAAACGCGCCCACGTGCTGCGCTACGGGACCGCGGCCGAGATAGCGCCCCTGGGCGTAGCTGCCGACGAGCAGGGTCAGTTCCAGCCCCGGCATCAACTCCAGCAGTCGCGGGTGCCAGGTGGGTGCGCAGAGCGCGCGCGGCGGCGCGTCGCCACCCTGGGGCAGGCGGCCAGGATAGCACAGCCCCATCGGTACGATGGCAATGCGCGCGCTGTCGTAGAACACATCCGGCCCGATCCCCATCCAGTCACGCAGCCTGGCGCCAGAGGGATCATTCCAGGGGATGCCGCTCGCGTGCACCTTCGTTCCCGGCGCCTGACCGACGATGAGCAGTCGCGCCGTCCGCGAAACCCGCAGCACCGGGCGCGGGCCGAGTGGCAGGTCGGCACAGAGCAGGCAGGCGCGCGCTTCCGCCACAACGTCCTCGAGGCATGCGTCCTTCCGTGTTCCGGGGCGATGGCTTGAGCCGGTCATGCACCGGTCATAGCCTGTCCGCGATGGCGTGGAGAGTCGCGTGAGCGCATTGCCCTTCGTCTGCGAGAAACAGCCCGCGAGCGGCCCGCGCGGCATGGTGGTGACCAACCATCCGCTGGGCTCTGCCGCGGGCAGCGAGCAGCTGCTCGCGGGCGGCAACGCGGTGGACGCGGCAGTGGCAGCGTTGTTCGCGCTCACCGTCGTCGAGCCCATGATGGTGGGCGTATTGGGCGGCGGGTTGATGCATCTGCGCCTTGCCTCCGGCGAGCACCTGGTGTTGGACGGGATCAGCACGGCGCCGGCGCGCGTGCATGGCGCGATGTACGAGCCGGTGTCCGACGTGCTGCCGGACTACCAGGAGACGGTGGGGCGGAAGAACCTCGTAGGCCCGCTCGCGGTCGCGGTGCCTTCCGCGCTCGCGGCCTGGTGCGAGGCGCTGGCGAAATATGGCACCAAGCCGCTCGCCGAGGTGATGGCGCCGGCGATCCGCTTCGCCGAGGAGGGGTTCACGATCACGCCTTATCTGCGCGAATGCGTCGCCGACACGGCGGCCGATCTCGCGCACGACGCGGAGCTCGCGGCACTGCTGCTGCCTGGCGGCGCGCCGATCCAGGCGGGCTCGCGCCTGCGCCGGCCGGACTATGCCGCGAGCCTGCGGCGGATCGCGCAGGAGGGACCCGCGGCGCTCTATGCCGGCGGGCTGGGCAAGGCGCTCGCGGACTTCATGCGTGCGTCGGGCGGGTTGATCGACGAGCAGGACCTCGCCTGTGTGCGCCCGATCACCCGTGCGCCGATCCGCGTCACCTATCGCGGGCACGAGATCGTCGGGCCGCCGCCGCCTTCCTCGGGGGGCGTCCACATCGCGCAGATGCTGGGAATCCTCGAAGGCTTCGACATCGCGCGGCTGGGATTCGCGACGCCGGACGGCGTGCATCTGCTCGCCGAGGTGCTGAAGATCGCCTTCGCCGACCGCGCCGTCGCGACCGCTGATCCCGCCTTTGTCGAGGTGCCGGTGGAGCGGCTGATCTCGCACGCCTACGCGGCGGAGCGGCGGGCCGAGATCGCGATGGACCGCGCGCAGGACTGGAAACCGGGCGTTGCGCTGAAGGAATCCGCCGACACGACGCACGTCACCGTGGCGGACCATGAGGGCAACGTCGTCGCCGCGACGCAGACAATCAACGGCCTGTTCGGTGCACGCATCGCGGTGCCCGGCACCGGCCTGATCTGCAACAACTACATGTACAATTTCGATCCGCATCCCGGCCACGCGCTGTCCATCGCGCCGGGCAAGCGGGTGTTCACCTCCATGGCGCCGATGATCGCGCTGCGCGATGGCAGGCTCGCGTTTGCGCTCGGCCTGCCGGGCGGCTTGCGCATCTTCGGCTCCGCGATGCAGGCGCTGGTCAACCTTATCGACCACCGCATGACACCGCAGCAGGCGGTGGAGGCGCCGCGGGTGTGGACGCAGGGACATCTGCTGGAACTCGAACCAGGGATTCCCGATGCGACCGCAGAGGCGCTCGCGGTACGCGGCCACCGCGTTGCCCGCGTGCCGCGCGTCGGCGGCGGCATGAACGCGATCGCCTGGGCGCCCGACGGCACGATGACGGGTGCGGCATGCTGGCGCGCCGACGGCATGCCCGTCGCCATCGCCGGCGGCCTGGCGCGCGCGGGTGTGCGTTTCTCGATCTGAGCGGGGCAAGAGTGACAGAGACCGTCGTCATCCTCGACATGATGAACCCGGCCCGGGCGGACAAGTTGCGCGCGCTCCTGCCGGAGGGGATGGTGCTCACCCATGGCACCGAGCGCGGCGAGGAGCACCGCTGCGCCATCATCGCCGAGGCGGATTACGCGATCACGGGCCAGGTGGAGGTAACGGGCACCGTGCTGCGCGCGGCGCGGCGGCTCAAGCTGCTGCACAAATGGGGCGTGGGGCTCGATAATATTGACCTCGAAACGGCGAAGGCCTGCGGCATCGCGGTGGCGCGCACCACCGGCAGTAACGCGATGGCGGTCGCCGAGCACACGATGGGGCTGATTCTCGCGGCCCTGCGCAACATCGGCTACGGCCACGCGGAACTGCGCGAGGGGCGCTGGGCCGGCGGGGTGATGCCGCAGGAGGCGCGGCTGCTTTCGGGCAAGACCGTGGGCATCGTGGGCTTCGGCGCCATCGGGCGCAGCGTCGCGCGCATGCTGGCTGGGTTCGGCTGCACCATACTCTACAACAAGCCGCATCCACTCCCGCCGGCAGAGGAGCAGGCACTCGGGGTTGCCCATGCTACGGTGCCCGAGATGCTGGCGAAGGCCGACGTGCTGTCGCTGCACTGCCCGCTGGTGCCGGAGACCGCGAACCTGATCGACGCGAGGGCGCTCGCCGCCATGAAACCTTCCGCTGTGCTGGTCAACGTGGCGCGCGGCGGCGTGGTGGACGAGACGGCGCTCGTGGAAGCGTTGCGCAACCGTACCATCCATGCCGCTGCGGTCGATGTCTACGAGATCGAGCCGGTGCCCGCCGATCATCCACTGCTCAAACTGCCCAACGCCGTGGTCACGCCGCATCTCGCGGCCGGGGCGGCCGACAATTTCGTGCCCACCGTCACCCGCATGTTCGACAATATGCGCCGCTTCGGCCGCGGCGAGCCGATCCGCGAGGGCGACCGCGTGGTCTAGACGGCCGTCCGTTCGAGGTCGGTCCAACGACTTTACCCATGCCGCCGCCGCGACGGCGCCTGGGTGCGCCACGAGGCAGTGCTGCTCGAATCCGCGTTCCGCCGGCTGGAAGCGATTGGCGTAATCGAACGCCGCACACGCACCGCCGACAGCCTCATCGACCAGGCGCTGTCGCAGTCGAGCACCTCGCGCGCGGATTGGCGCGCGGGCGGGCGTGATGGTCACGGAGCTGCGCGGGCTGCTCGATCGCATCGCGCCAGGCGGTTCGCTCGAGGAGATCGTCCGCTGCAACGCGCTGATCGCGCGGCGCGGCGCGTAACCGTCAGGCCAGTTCGTACTCCACCTCGGCCTCATAAGCCGCCTGTTCCTTGCCGAGCCGGGAGCTGAACAGCGTGAAGTGCTCGATCTCGAATGGATCGGTGCGGAACAGGTTGTAGCGCTGCACGAAGACGGCGAGCTTCTCGGGGGCGGCGTTGTCGAGGCGAGCCAGCGAAACATGCGGCGCGAAACGCCGCCGCTCCGGCTCCAGCCCCGTACGTTGCAGGGCCGTTTCGATCTTGCCCTGCAGGTGCTCCAGCCGCTCGCTGCGCTCCACCCCCACCCACAGCATCGTTTCGCGCCCTGCCTTGGCGAAGGTGCCGATGCCGGCGAGCACGAGGGAAAAGCGCCGCGCGCGCAGCACGGCCAGCGCATCGTCGATCTCCTCGGCGCGGAACGGCGGCACCTCGCCGATGAAGCGCAGCGTGAGGTGCAGGTTTTCCGCCGGTACCCAGCGCGCGCCGGGCACGCCGCCGCCGAGGGCCGCCAGCCGCTGGCGCAGTTCCCAGGGCAGCTCGAGGGCGACGAACCGCCTCATCGGTGCCCGATCTCCCCGAGCAACTCGATCACCAGCGGCAGGATATTGGCGACGATGATGCGCACGCCCCTGGCGTCGGGATGAATCTGGTCCGGCTGCTCGAGCGATCTGTGGGTGGCCCCGCCGGCGAGGAAGAAGGGTTCGTAGATCACGCCCGGCCGCCGGCCGAGGCGGTTGAACACCACGCGGAACGCCCGCTCGTATTGCGGGCCGAGATTGGGCGGCGCGTACATCCCGGCGAGCAGCACCGGGATGTGCCTGGCGGCGAGTTTGTCGAGGATCGCCGAGAGGTTCTTCTCGGTTTCCGAAGGGGGCAGGCCGCGCAACCCATCATTGCCGCCCAGTTCCACGATCGCGGCATCCGGGTTGCCGGCGAGCACCCAGTCGAGCCGCGCCAGCCCGCCCGCGGTGGTGTCGCCAGAGACCGCGCCGTCGACGATGTGCACAGGGTGTCTGGCCTTCGCCAGCGCCGCCTCGAGCTGTGCCTGGAACGCCTGCGTGGCGGGCAGCCCGTAGCCTGCCGAGAGCGAGTCGCCGAGGACGAGCAGGCGTGGGAGCGGCGTGGCCGGGGCAGGGGACAGGGAGGGGGGCTGAGCAGGGGCGGCGGCCAGCAGTGGCAGCGCCAGCAGCGCGCGTCGTGCGAGACGCGGTTGGCGGGACGGCGGGGACGGGCCATATCGCTGGGCCATGGACAGTCTTGCTCCGTCGCCTGCCTCGCGGTCCGTCATCCCGCCCGAGAGGGGCCTGCGAATCGCCGTCGAGGACCTGCGGCTGACCGTGCCCGCCGCCCACGGGCCGGTCAACATCCTGCGCGGCATCGACATGGCCGTCGAGCCCGGCGAGGCGGTGGGCCTCGTCGGGCCCTCCGGCAGCGGCAAGACCAGCCTGCTGATGGTGCTCGCGGGGCTGGAGCGGCCGACCGGCGGGCGCGTGCGGCTCGGCGAGGCCGATATCGGGTTGCTGGACGAGGACGCGCTGGCCCGCCTGCGCCGCGACCAGATCGGCATCGTCTTCCAGAGTTTCTATCTCATCCCGACCATGACGGCGTGGGAGAACGTGGCGGTGCCGCTGGAGCTCGCGGGCGTGCGCGATGCGAGGCCCCGGGCCGAGGCGGCGCTCGCCGCGGTCGGACTCTCGCACCGGCTGCTGCACCGGCCGGACCAGCTCTCGGGTGGCGAGCAACAGCGCGTGGCGCTGGCCCGCGCCGTCGTCGCCGGGCCCCGGCTGCTTCTGGCCGACGAGCCTACCGGCAATCTGGACGGCGAGACCGGGCGCGCGGTGATGGACCTGCTGTTCGCGCTGCGGGAATCCACCGGCGCCACGCTGCTGCTCATCACCCACGACCAGGCACTGGCCGCGCGCTGCGACCGTATCATCGCCATGGCGGACGGCAGGATCGCGTGAGGTTGCTGCTGAGGCTGGCAAGGCGGGAGCTGCGCGGCGGCACGCGCGGCCTGCGCATCGTCATCGCCTGCCTTGCGCTCGGCGTCGCCGCCATCGCCGGCGTCGGCTCGCTGCGCGAGGGGATCGCGCGCGGGCTCGCCGACCAGGGCTCGACGCTGCTCGGCGGCAACATCGACATCGAGAGCGCCTCGGTGCGCCTGCCGTCGGCGCTCGCCGCGTGGTTCCGGGCACGGGGCGCGAAGGTCTCGGAGATCATCACGCTTCGCTCGATGCTCATCGCGCCCTCTGGCAAGGAACTCCTGGTGGAGCTGAAGGCGGTCGATGGCGCCTGGCCTCTGCTCGGCTCCTCCGGGCTCGCGCCGGGGGCGTTGGCGCCAAAGGACGGGATGGCGGGTTTGGTCGGTGAGGCGCTGGTCGGCGAGCGGCTGGGCATCGCGCCCGGCGCCATCGTGCGCCTCGGTAACGAGAAGTTCCGTTATCGCGGGCTGTTGCCGCACGAGCCGGACCGCGTCGCAACGCCCTCGATCCTGGGCCCGCGCGCGCTGATACCGCTTTCCAGCCTGCCTGCCGCAGGGCTCATCGTCACCGGCTCCTTCTTCGACGACCATCTGCGCGTGCTGCTGCCGCAGGGTGCCAGTGTCGCCGCGACACTGCGTGCCCTCGCGCGGGCGTTTCCGAACAGCGGTTGGCACATCCGGACCGCGAGCGATGCCGCGCCGGGGCTCGCGCGGTTCATCGACCGGACCTCGCTGTTCCTCACTCTCGTCGGGCTCACATCACTGCTGGTCGGCGGCATCGGGGTGGCGAACGGCACCGGCGCCTGGCTCGCCGCGCGGGCGCGCAGCATCGCGGTGCTGCGCTGTCTCGGCGCTTCCGGCGGACTGGTGACGGCGCTGGCGATGACCCAGGTACTGGTGCTTGCGGCGCTCGGCATCGCGATCGGCGTCGTGCTCGGCGCGGCGCTGCCCTACATCGCGGTCGCGGCGCTCGGCAACGTGCTGCCGATCAAGCCGCAGCTCGGCGTCTTTCCGGCGCCGCTGGCGCTGGCTGCTTTCTTCGGGCTGCTTACGGCGGCGAGTTTTTCCGTGTGGCCGCTCGGCCGGGCCGCGCGCATTTCGGGGGCGGCCCTGTTCCGCGCCACGATCACCGTCACGGGCCGCGTCGGGCCGCGTACCGTGGTCGCGGGCCTGGTGCTTGCCATGACCCTCGTCGCGCTGACCATCGCGACGGCGCAGGATCCGCGCTTCGCTGCCGGGTTCTGCGTTGCGGCGCTGGGCACGCTCGCACTGTTCCGCGCCGGCGCCTGGGCGCTGATGCGCGCGACTGCCCGGCTGCCGGCGCGCCACGCCTGGGCCCGGCTCGGACTCGGCAACCTCTCGCGCCCCGGCATGCCGACGCCGCTGATGCTGGTCTCGGTGGGGCTCGGCCTGGCGACCCTCGCCTCGGTGGCGCTGGTGCAGGGCAATGTGCAGCGGGAGCTTGGCGGCGCGATGCCGGCGCGGGCGCCGAGCTTTTATTTCATCGATATCCAGCCGCATGAGCGCGCGGCCTTCGAGCAGATCCTGCACGGCACGCCGGGCGTCTCCGCGATCGAGATGGTGCCGAGCCTGCGCGCCCATGTCGTGGCGGTGAACGGTGTGGCGGCGGCCAAGGTCCGCGCCCGGCCC
>DAHUXX010000110.1 GCA_027306955.1 Acetobacteraceae bacterium
GCCCCCGGCGCCCGCGATGGGGGTGTTCGCGCGGTTCCTGACGCTGTGGGTCGCGCTCTGCATCATCGCCGGAATCGCGCTCGGCGAAGCGGTGCCGGGCGTGTTCCATGCGCTCGGCGCGGCGACGGTGGCGCAGGTCAACCTGCCGGTGGCGCTGCTGGTGTGGCTGATGATCGTGCCGATGCTGCTGAAGATCGACCTGGATGCGCTGGGGCAGGTGGGCCGCCACTGGCGCGGCATCGCGGCGACGGTCGGCGTCAACTGGCTGGTCAAGCCGTTCTCCATGGCCCTCCTCGGCTGGCTCCTCATCGGCCACCTGTTCCGCCCGCTGCTGCCCGCCTCCCAGATCGACTCCTACATCGCCGGCCTCATCCTCCTCGGCGCCGCGCCCTGCACCGCAATGGTCTTCGTCTGGTCCAACCTCGTCGACGGCGAGCCGCACTTCACGCTCTCCCAAGTCGCCCTCAACGACACCATCATGGTGTTCGCCTTCGCCCCCATCGTGGCCCTCCTCCTCGGCCTGTCCGCCATCACCGTGCCGTGGAACACGCTCGCTCTCTCCGTCGTGCTCTACATCGTGGTGCCCGTGATCGCCGCCCAGCTCTGGCGCCGCGCCCTCCTGCGCGCCGGCGGCCAGCCCGCGCTCGAACGCACTCTGCGCACGCTCGCCCCGCTCTCGCTCACGGCACTGCTCGCCACCCTCGTGGTGCTGTTCGGCCTGCAGGGCCAGCAGATCGCGCGCGAGCCCCTGGTCATTGTGCTGCTCGCCGTCCCCATCCTGATCCAGGTCTACTTCAACGCCGGCCTCGCCTACTGGCTCAACCGCCGCCTCGGCGTCGCCTGGTGCGTCGCCGGCCCCTCGGCGCTCATCGGCGCCAGCAACTTCTTCGAGCTCGCCGTCGCCACCGCCATCGCCCTGTTCGGCTTCCAGTCCGGCGCGGCCCTCGCCACCGTCGTCGGCGTCCTGGTCGAGGTGCCGGTCATGCTCTCCGTGGTCCAGATCGTCCGCCGCACCCGCCCCTGGTACGAGCGCGGCTGCCCGACCGGCTAGACCGCGTCCCTCACCGCAACGCCGCCAGCATCTCCACCGCCCGCCGCATGGAATAATCCCGCGCCGCCTGGTCGAACGCCTCGGGGTGGCCGCGCATCATGTAGCCATGCTTCACGCCGGGAAAAATCGTGACCTCGACATTGCCCATCCGCCCCGGCACCGCCCGATACGCATCGAGCACCTCGGCCGGCGCCACATGGTCCCGGTCGCCCCAGATCACGCACACCGGCCGCGAAACCCCCTCGAGCTCGCCGATAGAGTCCAGCATCCGCGTCCCGTGGCACGAAACCCCGGCATCGAACCCAAGCCGTTTCGGTCCCAGAATGGCATAGGGTCCGCCATGGCAGAACCCCATCGCCAGCGCCCGCCCGTTCGCCCGCCCCATCGCGCGCACCGCCGCCAGCGTGTCCGCCATGTCCGCCTCGCCGGCGCGGATCCGC
This sequence comes from Acetobacteraceae bacterium, assembly GCA_027306955.1. Classification (GTDB taxonomy): domain Bacteria; phylum Pseudomonadota; class Alphaproteobacteria; order Acetobacterales; family Acetobacteraceae; genus JAJXXT01. The sequence goes on from DAHUXX010000110.1 coordinate 1,492, forward strand.
TCCGCCCGCGGCTGGGACCGTTCCCCCGCCCGCTTGTCGTCGCCCGGCAGCGGCCCCGGCAGCGTGCGCCAGAACAGGTCAGGCGCCGCCGCGATGAACCCGCGCGACGCAAACTCATCCGCGATCGCAACGATATCCGCATCCACCCCATGGATCGCCGAGGCCAGCACCACGGCGGGCGCTCTCGCCTCGCCCGCCGGCACGGCCACGTAGCAATCGAACGCCCCGCCCTCGCGCGACGCGATCCTGATCGTCTCGCCCGCCATCGCCGCCCCCTCCGTCACGCCCCGCAAAGCGTGGGGCAGGGCCGATCACAGCGCAATTCCGCCACCGGCGGAAGCAGCCGCCCGCTACGCGGCGGCACCCAGCAGCAGCGCGCCGGAAAGCATCAGCAGCAGCAGGATCGCGGTGCGGAACCCGCGCTCGCCCACCCGGTACCACGCGCGCACGCCGAGCCAGGTGCCGAAGAACACCGCCGGCAACGCCACGACGGAGGCGCGCAGCACCGGCCCGGTCAGCATCCCGCTCCACACATGCGTTGCCAGCGCCAGCGCGCCGATGGTGAGGTTGAAGCTCTGGAACACGGTGCGGCTCTCGAGCTTGTTCCAGTCCCGCAGCGTCGCCCACAGCGTCGGCAGCGCGCCCGACAGCCCGATCAGCCCGCCCAGCACGCCCCCCGCGAACCCCACGGCGCTGTCCGCCGCCCGCCCGCCCCATTCCACGCCCGCGCGCGGGCGCCGCAGCAGCAGGAACGAGGAATACCCCACCAGCAGCACCCCCACGCCGAGCCGCACCCACACGGGGTCGAGATGCGCCAGCAGCCACGCCCCCACCGGCACGCCCAGGATCCCCGGCAGCACGAAGGGCAGCACCCGCCGCGCCTCGATCGCATGGAACACCGCCGGCATCGAGGATGCCTGCGACGCGACGGAGCAGATCAGCACCAGCATCGCCACCACCCCTGGCGGCATGATCTGCAGCCACACGCCGATCGCCGTCAGCGCCGTCCCGAACCCGGTGAAGCCGGAAACGAACCCGCCCGCCATGGCGCCGGCCGCGATGCCGGCAAGAACCGCGATATGGCTCACGCGCCCGCACCGCGCGAGAGGCGCCACGCGAAGGAAAACCTGGACATGGAATGAACCGCGTCGTTTCTGTGCCCCGGACCATCCCCCGCCGCCCTCCGCGCCGCAAGCCATCGCCCCGCCCTCAAGCCAGCGCCTGCACACAAGCCAGCGCCTGCCCTCAAGCCAGCGCCTGCCCTGTCGTGCATAGTGGCGGCGCATGTCCCGCGCCACGCGCCTCTTCGACCTGCTGCAGCTCCTGCGCCGCCACCGCCGCCCGGTGAGCGGCACGGCGCTCGCCGGCGAGCTCGGCGTCTCGCTGCGCACCCTCTACCGCGACATCGCGTCGCTGCAGGCGCTCGGCGCCGGGATCGAGGGCGAGCCCGGGGTCGGCTACGTGCTGCGCCCGGGCTTCCTGCTGCCGCCCCTGATGTTCTCGGGCGAGGAGATCGAGGCGCTGGCGCTCGGCCTGCGCTGGATCTCGCGCCAGACGGACCCGGCCCTCGACCAGGCCGCGCGCCAGGCGCTCGCCAAGATCGCCGCCGTGCTGCCCGCGGAGCTGCGCGAGAAGCTCGATGACGAAGCGCTCCTCGTCGTGCCCCGGCGCACCCCGCCGCCCGCGGTCGATCTCGCCCTGCTGCGCCAGGCACTCGCCGAGGAGCGCAAGCTCGCCATCGTCTACGCCGACGCCAACGGTGCCACATCGCAACGTATCGTCTGGCCCGTGGCACTCGGCTTCTTCGAGACCACCCGCATCCTCGCCGCCTGGTGCGAGATGCGCGAGGGCTTCCGCCACTTCCGCACCGACCGCCTGCTCGCCGCCAACCTGCTCGCCGCCCGCCCGCCCAGGCGCCGCGCCGCGCTGATGAAAGCCTGGCGGCAGACGCTGCTGACGGAATCTGACAGGGGTGCGCGTTAGACACCCACCCACGCAACACGAGGGACCACACCATGGACAGCGAACTCGTCTTCCACACCAACCCGCGCTCGCGCGGCGCCGTCGTGCAATGGGCGCTGGAGGAGATCGGCTGCCCCTACCGCACCGAGATCCTCGACTACGCCACCACCATGAAATCGCCCGCCTACCTCGCCATCAACCCGATGGGCAAGGTGCCTGCCATCCGCCACGGCAATCAGATCGTGACGGAAGCCGCCGCCATCTGCGCCTACCTCGCGGGGGCCTTTCCGCAGGCCAATCTGCTGCCCCGGCCCGGCCACGAGGGCGCCTATTTCCGCTGGCTCTTCTTCGCCGCCGCCTGCGCCGAGCCCGCGATGATGAACCGCGCCGCCGGCTGGGACCCCGCCACGCCGGAACTGCAAGGCCGTTTCGGCTATGGCTCCTACGCCCGCGCCTTCGACAACCTCGCCGCCTGGCTGCGGGGCAGGGAATACGTCGCCGGCCCCGCCTTCAGCGCCGCGGACATCTATGTCTGCTCGCTGCTCGGCTTCGGTATGGCCTTCGGGATGGTCGACAAGCGCCCGGAGTTCGAGGCCTACGTCGCCCTCCACGAACCCCGCCCCGCCCATCGTCGCGCCCGCGAGATCACGCAGCGCCAGGCGGCGGCATAGCCCCCTCGTGGCCGGCCGGGGTCAGGTGGCCTCGGCCGCGTCGTCGAACTCCACGTCGCGGTGCACGTGCACCGACATCAGGACGCCGCAGCCGATCATCACCATCAGCATCGCCGAGCCGCCGTGGGAGACCAGCGGCAACGGCACCCCGCCCACCGGGATCAGCCCCATCACCATCGCCAGGTTCACGAACACGTAGCAGAAGAAATTCATCGTGAGCCCCAGCGCCACCAGCCGCCCGAACTGGTGGCGACATCGCAGCGCCACCACCAGCCCCGCGAAGGTGATCAGCATCAGGAGCCCCAGCACCGCGTAGCTGCCCACGAGGCCGAACTGCTCGGCGAGGATGGTGAAGATGAAATCCGTCTGCTTCTCCGGCAGGAAATTGAGCTGCCCCTGCGTCCCCTGCAGGAACCCCTTGCCCCACACGCCGCCGGAGCCGAGCGCGATCTTCGACTGGATGATGTTGTAGCCGGCGCCCAGCGGGTCGCGCGACGGATGCAGGAAGATCATGATCCGCGACTTCTGGTAGCCATGCAGGTGCTGGTAGACGAGCGGCGCCGCCACCGCGAGCGCGCCCGCCAGCAGCGCCACCTTCCACCAGCGCAGCCCGGCGCCGAGGAACACCACGCCGCCGATCGCCGCAACGATCACCGCGGTGCCGAGGTTGGGCTCCTTCAGGATCAGCCCCACCGGCAGCAGCACCGCCAGCAGCGGCGGGATCAGGAACACCGGGTTGCCCATCCGCTCCCACGACGCGCGACGGAACCAGGCCGCCAGCGCCAGCACCAGCACGATCTTCATCATCTCCGATGGCTGCCACTGGAACGACCCGAGTGCCAGCCACCGCCGCGCGCCATTGCCGACATTGCCGAACTTCAGCACCGCCGCCAGCAGCACCACCCCCATCGCGTAGCCGAGCCAGGCCATCCGCGCGATGAAGCGGATATCGATCATCGCCACGCCGAGCATCAGCAGCAGCGCGAAGCCGAAGCGCAGCACGTGCGGCCCCGCATAGGGCGAGACCGAACCGCCGGAGGCGGAATACTGCGCCACGTACCCCACGCCCGCGAGCAGGCAGAGCAGCAGCACATAGAGCCAGCTCACCCGCCACAGCTTCGCCCCGAGTCCCGCCGCCTCCGGCCGCAGCAGCCGCTTCTCGAACAGGCTCATGGCGCCGTCCTGCCGCCCGTCATCGTGCCGGCGCGCGGCGCCCCGGTCCCCGCCGGCGCCGCCTCGGCCGTCATCGCGCCGCCAGCCATCGCCGTGTGCAGCGGCGTGTTGCGCCGCGCCGGGTCGCGCCGCAGCACATGCTCCATCACCGCCTTCGCCACCGGTGCCGCGGAGGTGGCCCCCTCGTTGCCATGCTCGATCACCACGGCCGTCGCATAGAGCGGCGCGTCATAGGGCGCGTAGGCGATGAACAGCCCGTGCGGGCGCAGCTTCCAGGGCCATTTCGACGTGTGGTAGCCAGCATTCCATTGTGCGTTCGAAACGTTGACCACCTGCGCCGTGCCGGTCTTGCCCGCCATGCCCCCGCCCGGGATGTCGAGCTTCACGTTGGCCGCGGTGCCGTTCGGGTTGTTCACCACCGCCCACATGCCGCCGCGCACCTCCTGCAGCCATGCCGGGTCGAGGTCGAGCATCGGCGCGTCCTTGCGCACGTTCGTCCGCACCACCCGCGGCACCACCGCCCGCCCGCTCGCGATGCGCGCTGCCATCGTCGCGAGCGACAGCGGCGTCAGCGCGGTGAACCCCTGGCCGATCCCCTGGATCACCGTATCGCCCATCGTCCACAGCTGGTGGTGCGCCCGCGCCCATTCCAATGTCGGAACGAAACCGCTCTGCGTCCCCGGCACCTCGAGCCCGAGCGGCACGGCGAGCCCCATCTCGTGCGCCATCGCCGCCATCCGGTCCATGCCGGTGCGCATCGCGATGGTGTAGAAGAACACGTCGCAGGAATTCTGGATCGCGAGGTGCAGGTCCTGCGCCCCGTGCCCGCCGCGCAGCCAGCAATGGAAGCGCCGGTTGCCCACCTGGATATAGCCCGGGCAGAAGATGATCGTCTTCGGCGTCACCGTCCCCGCCTTCAGCGCCGCGAGCGCCACCGCGGGCTTGAACGTCGATCCCGGCGGATACATCCCCTGCGTCGAGCGGTCCTCGAGCGGCGCGCGCACGTTGGTCACCCAGTCGTGCCAGCGCGCGTTGCTCACCCCCGTGTTGAACAGCGAGGGATCGAAGCTGGGCGTCGAGACCATGGCGAGCACCTCGCCGTTGGTCACGTCCATCACCACGGCGCTGCCGGTCTTGCTGCCCATCGCCGCGCGCACATCGGCATGCAGCCCGGCATCGAGGGTGAGGTGCATGTCCGCCCCCGGCACGCCCGGCTGGCGGCTCAGCTTGCGCACCACGCGCCCGAGCGAATCCACCTCGAGCTGCTCCACCCCCGCGGTGCCGCGCAGGCTCGCCTCGCCATAGGCCTCGAGCCCGGTGCGCCCGATGCGCATCCCCGGCAGCGCGAGCTGCGGGTCGCGCTTCACGTCCTGCTGGTTCGGCCGCGCCACATACCCCACCGTGTGCGCCAGCAGCCGCCCGTAGGGATAGACCCGGCTGTGCCCGACATCGACCGTCACCCCCGGCAGGTCCGGCGCGTTGACCTCGATCTTCGCCATCTCCTCCCAGGTCAGGAAGGCGCGCAGCGTCACCGGCACGAAGCGCCGCTGCTGGAACACGTCGCGCATGATCCGCTTCCGCTCGGCGGGCGTGAGCCCGATGATGCGCTCGAACGCATCCAGCGTGGCGCGCACGTTGCGCGTCTCGCCCGCGATCAGCAAGGCGCGCCACACCTGCCGGTTGTCCGCCACCGGCGCCCCGAAGCGGTCGAGGATGCGCCCGCGCACCGGCGCGATCATCCTGGCCGAGATGCTGTTGTTGTCCGCCATGGTGCGATAGCGCCTGGCGTCCGCCACCTGCATCTGCCACAGCCGCTCGCCCAGCAGCCCGAACGCGGCCAGCTGCACGCCGCCGACGTTCAGCGCGCGGCGCGCGAAGATGGAGGATCGTCGTTGCTCGCGCTTAGGCATGGCGCGGCTCGGCCAGCGTGCGATGCGCGCGCGAGAGCGGGAAGGCGAGCACCGGATAGAGCCCCGCCGCGATCATCGCCGTCGCCACTGCCGGCGTCGCCGACAGCGGCCGCATGGTCAGCGCCATGGTGCCGAGCCAGGTCGCGACCGAGGCCGCCGCGGCGCAGGAGGCGAACGCCATCCACACCCGTACGAACCCCTGCTTTTCCAGGATCCGCCGCAGCTTCAGCGCCACGCCCTGCACCGCGAGCAGCACCAGGATGTCGAGCCCCAGCGGCGCCTGGCCCAGCAGGTCGCACAGCAGCCCAAGCACGAACACCACCAGCGGCGGCAGCGAGGCGGGCCGGAACACGGTCCAGAAGAACACGCAGGTGAACGCCACCGCGAGCCGGAGTTCCGCCGTCGCCGGCAGCCCCACCGGCGCCGAGATCAGCAACAGCCCCAGCGCCGTGCTCGCGGCGGGGAAGGCGGCGCGCCCGGCCGCGTCCAGCCGGCTCGCCAGCGTCGGCGCCGGACGAATCCCCGGAAGCCGGTCGCTCATCCCCGCCCAGCCGATCCCGGCGCCGCCCATTCCGGTGCCGCCCATTCCGGCGCGCGCCTCCTCATGGCGGGCCGTTGCGATGCCGCCGCGCCGCGTTCTCCGGCGCCACCGTGGCGAGCGACCCGAAATCGAACAGCCGGATGACGTCGAGCCGGTCGAGCCGCGCGTCGGGCAGCACCTCGGCGACATGCGCGCGCGAATAATGCACCGTGCCCACCGGCAGGTCGGCCGGGAACACGCCGCCGGCGGCGCTGGTGACCACCCGCTCGCCCTCGCGCGGCACCACCCCCTGCGGCCAGAATGTCAGCTTCGGTATCGCGGCGTTGGTACCCACCATCAGCGCCGGCGCGTGGCTGCCCGCCAGCATCACCGGCACGCGGCTGTTGAGGTCGGTAATCAGCAGCACGCGGGCACTGCGCGCGCCCACCTCGGTGACGCGGCCCACCAGCCCGCCGCCATCGAGCGCGATGTCGCCCTTGTGCACCGCATGCCCGCGCCTGAGCGCCACCAGGACCGCGTGCGCGTAGAGCCCGCTCGTGTCGGCGACGATCGGCGCGGTAACGAAGGTCGCCGGCCGCGGCGGCATCCAGTGCAGCTGCGCCTCCAGCGCGTGGTTGCGCAGCGCCCGCGCCGCGGCGCCGCGCGGCCAGCGCAGCAGCCGGTCGGTCTCCTGGCGCAGCCGCACGTTCTCGGCCTGCACGTCGAGCAGCCCGCGCACCCAGCCGATGCTGTCCTGCGCGCGCATCAACGGCTTGGCCATCGCCCCGTAGATCGGCGCCAGCGCATCATCCAGCGCGACGCGCAGGCGCATCTCCAGCAGCGTGTCGGCCTTGCCCACCAGCACCAGGGCGAAAGCCACGGCCATCAGCACCGGCAGCGTCAGCCGCGACAGTGCCTGGCGCATCTGAATGGAGAGTCGGATCACCGCGCCTAGTTACGCCCCCCCGAACCTGATTCCAAGGAACCTCGCCGTCCCCGCAACGGCGAATCCGCCATGCGGCCGACGCCGTCAGTCCGCCGCTTCCGCCATCTCCCGAACCACGAACGGCCCGCCCGGCAACGGCGCCCCATCGGTCTCGCGCAGCACCTCGACCACGCTGCCCGGTGCCAGCTCCCGCGTCTCCAGCTCGAACCCGTGCCGCCCGAATCCGTGCCCCGCGGCCACCAGCTCGGCGCGATAGGCATTGGCCAGCACGCGCCCCACCAGCTCGCCATCGACCACGATCAGCAGCGTCACCGGACGCGTGCTGCGCCCGCCATGCCGTGCCCAGCCGCGAACGGAGCCGCTCTCCAGCCGGTCGAGATGGCCCACCAGCGTCTCGTCCGCTCCCGCGCGCGCGCGGCCGGCCCGCGCC
>DAHUXX010000111.1 GCA_027306955.1 Acetobacteraceae bacterium
AGGCCGGGCGCATCGTGCCCAACGGCTTCCCGCGCTCGGGGAAGTTCTCGTGACGATGGATGCCGGACTCCGCCGCGCCCTCCGCGAGGCGGCGCGCGCGACGCACCGCGACGCCGTGACGCTCACGCAACGTCTCGTCCGCCACCGCAGCGTGGTCGGCGAGGCGGCCTCCTGCCTCGCGGAGATGGAGGCGGTCTACGCGGAGATGGGGCTTGCGCCGCGGCGGGTCGAGGTCGCGGGCATCGAGGACCACCCCGGCTTTTCGCCGCCGCTGATGTCCTATGCCGGTCGCGCCCCGGTGGTCGCCTTGCACGCGCCGCGCGAGTCGAGGGGCCGCTCGCTGATGCTGCAGGGCCATGTCGATGTCGTGCCGGAGGGGGCGGCCGCTCTCTGGACCACGCCGCCCTACGAACCGGTCGAGCGCGGCGGACGCCTCTACGGGCGCGGGGCAGCGGACATGAAGGCCGGCATCGCCGCCTATGTCACTGCCTTTCGCGCGTTGCGCCTCGCGGGCGTGCAGCCGGCGGCCCCGGTGCAGCTTGCCGCCGTCATCGAGGAGGAGTGCACCGGCAACGGCGCGCTCGCGGTGATGCAGGCGCTGGACAAGCCCGATGCCTGCCTCATCCCCGAGCTGGGTCCCGGGTACAGCGCGCTCTATGTCGCGGAGGTGGGCGTGGTGTGGGCGTGGGTGACGGTGACGGGCCGGCCCGCGCATGTCCGCGAGATGAAGAGCGGCGTGAACGCGATCGAGGCCGCGACCGAAATCGCCGCCGCCTTCCGCCCCTACGAGGACGCGGTGAACCGCGCCGAGCGCCGCCACCCTGCCTTCGCCGCGGACAACCACCCGATCAACATCAACCTCGGCACCATCGAGGGTGGCGAGTGGAACTCCTCCGTCCCCACGCGCGCGCGCATCGGCCTGCGCGTCGGTGTCATGCCCGGCGTCTCCTGCCGCGAGGTGGCACGCGACATCGAGCGTATCGTTGCCGAAACGGTCGCGACCATGCCCGGTGCGAAGGCCAGCGTCTCGTTCGCCGGCTTCATGGCCGATGGCTGCGTCTTCCCACCCGGGCAGGCGATCGCGCGCGCCGTCGCCGCCGCGCACGCGGAGGTCGCCGGCGAGGATCCGCGCCACTACGCCGCGCCGGCGCTCACGGACGCGCGCCACTACGTGCTCTACCAGGGCACCGAGGCCACTTGTTACGGTCCCGATTCGGACAACATCCACGGCATCGACGAGAGCGTGGGCCTCGCCTCGCTCGACACCGCGACACAGGCAATCGCCCTGCTCATCGCCGACTGGTGCGGGGTGGAGAAGGCCTCCTAGAGCACCGTCTCGCGAAGGGCCGCGCGCGCCGGCGGGCCAGACTCGACATCGGCGGGGCCGAGGCGGCGCCAGCCGCCGCCGGCGAGGATCTCGGCCGGCTGGAAGCGCGCCTTGTAGGCCATCTTGGGCGACTGCGGCACCCAGTAGCCGAGATACACATGCGGCAGTCCCATCGCGCGCGCGCGCTCCACCAGCCACAGGATCGCCCAGGTGCCGAGCGAGCGGCGGTCCTCGTCCGGATCGTAGAAGGAATAGACGGCGGAGAGCCCGTCGGCCAGCCGGTCGGTGAGACAGGCGCCGACCAGGCGCTCATCCGCGTCGCGGAACTCGACCATGAAGGTCTCGATCGGCGTGTCCTCGACCATGGCGCGGTAGTCGTAGAAGCTCATCGTTGCCATGTCGCCGTCGCCGTGGCGCTCGCGCTGGTAGCGCTGGAAGAGCTGGAACTGCTCCGCCGTCGCGCGTGCCGGCAGGTCGTAGCCGCGCGTCGTGGCGTTGGCCCTGGCGACGCGCCGCTGCGTGCGGTCCGGCGTGAAGGTCTCGACCGGGATGCGGATCGGCACGCAGGCGTTGCAGGCCGGGCAGACCGGGGCGTAGGCGATGTTGTGGGAGCGGCGGAACCCGGCGCGGGAGAGCCGGTCGTGCCGCGCCTCGGCCTCCGGCCCCGTGATCTCGGTCACCACCTTCCGCTCGGTCCGCCCCGGCAGGTACGGACAGGGGAGCGGGGCGGTGGTGTAGAAGAATTGCGGCCTGCGCGGCGGCTTGAAGCTCATGCGAAATCAGTCCGTGGCCCCCCATGTTCACGAAGCCCGCGCCGCCGGTCAATGAGAAAACACCCTCCTCCGGCAATGACCTCCGGCAGCGACGGGGCGGGAAAACGGATCAGTCCGGGAAATGGTAGGCGGCGGGCGGGTAGCGGCGCACCACGACGAGGCCGGAGACCAGGTCGTGCAGGCAGCGCTTGTGCGTGGTCACCAGACAGACCGCGAACCACACCGCCCCGGCCGCGATGGTGACCGTGTAGCCGAGTGCCCAGACCGCGGCCTGCAGCGGCGTCGGCCGGCCGAGGTCCGCGTCCCGCCGCACGACCAGGCCTGTCGCCATCTGCCCCGGCGTGGCCGCGGCCGGGCTCGCCACCCAGAGCCAGTTGTAGAGCATCGGGATCAGCGGCACCCAGCCGAGCAGCCCCCAGGTCAGCCCGAAGGTGAGGAACCCCAGGCCCACCAGCAGCATCACCCAGCTCAGCGCCACGATTCCGATCAGCACCAGGTCCACCAGCCAGGCGAACACGCGCCGCCGCCGCACGCCGGCGAGCAGCGCCTCCGGCGTCCAGGGGATGGCGAGGTCCGTGCTCATCGCGCAGGCTCCAGCGTGATCGTGGCGGTCACCTTATCCGGCTTGCGGCCCAGCCTCACCATCGCGCCGTCGCGCCAGCGGCGCAGGAAGTTGGTGGCGAAGGGCGAGAACGGGTTGCCGGACTGGCCCGGCGCCACCACAAACCGGCTCCGGGCGAGGTCCGCGAGGTCGTAGACGCCGCGATAGGCGGGCCCGTGCACATCGTCGAAACGCGACAGCGGGTAGTCGGCGATGCCGCCGGCGTCGATCGTGGCGTTGTCGCCGGGGGCGGCGATGCGTGCTGTCGCGAATCGCCGCAGCAGCGGGATGCGCGAGAGCAGCGGGTTGGCGAACACCGCCTGGTGCGCCCGGCCCCAGCGCCAGCGCGCGGGATCCGGCCCATAGGCGTGGGCGAGCCGGGCCACGCTCTGGGTCAGCGCGCGGGCGAGCAGCGGGTCGCAGTCGCCGCCGCACCAGTGCGCCGCCGCCGGCTTCAGCGCGTAGGCGGTGAACTCCGGCCACGGCGCCGCGGCGAAGGGCGGCACGCCGAGCTGGCGCAGCACCAGCGAGCGGAAGCGGCGCCGCCAGGCATCCAGGATCAGCGGCTGCGGCTCGCCGGTCGCCATGTCGCCGTTCCAGCCGCGCAACAGCGCCTCCGCGCGCGCCGCCAGCCTGCCCGCCGCCAGCCCACCCGGCACCTTCACCGCCAGCAGCCGCGGCAGCGCGTCGCGCGCGAGCAGGCTGACCGTGTCCATCTGCATGTGCTCGAAATAGGCCGGCGATGCCTTGGGCCGTGCGCGCAGCAGCTCGCGGATGCGCCGCGCGCGCCAGTTACCGAACCAGTTGCGCCCCATCCAGACCGGGAAGTCCGGCGGTGCGACGGGGTTGTTGGCGTTGACCAGGCGCCCGCTCGCGGGGTCGACATAGTGCGGCAGCGCGTTGCCTTGCGCCCAGCCGCGCCAGCCATGTCGGCCGTCGGCACCATCCTCCGGCCACAGCCCGTGGCCCGAGCGGCGGATGGGCACCCGCCCGGTGACGAAGAGCCCGATGTTCGTTTTGTCCGCGACCAGCAGGTTCTGCACCGGCGAGGTGATCGCCGCGGCCGCGCGCCCCGCCGCGGCGACGCTGGTGGCCTGGTTCAGTTCGTAGAGCCCGGTCGCCGCGGTGTCGCCCGGCGCGAGGTTGGCCTCCTCGACCGCGATCGGCGCCTGGCCCGCCCCGATCAGGTCGCTCACGATCGGCCCGTGGCGGGATGTGCGCACCGTGAGCAGCACCGGCGCGGCACCCGCGACCTCGATCGTCTCGTGGCGCACCACGTAGGGGCGCGGGCCGTCCGGCGTCTCGTACATCCCGTCGCCCGCCGGCTTCTCGACGAACAGGTCCTGCACGTGCGCGCCCGTCGTGGTGAAGGTCCAGGCGATGTCGCGGTTGCGGCCGATCACCAGGAACGGCACGCCCGGCGCCGTCGCCCCGGCCAGCGTCTGGTGGGGCGTGTCGATGCGCGCGAGGTACCAGATGCCGGGCAGGCCGAAGCCCAGATGCGGGTCGCCGGCCAGCAGCGGCGCGCCGGTGGTGCTGTGGGCGCCGTCCACCGCCCATTCGTTGGAGGCCTGGCGCGGCAGGGTGAACGCATCGGGGAAGTGGGGTAGGCGGCCGACCAGCGCCAGCGACACCGCGGCCTGGGCCCGGCCCCACAGGTGTCCCAGCAGGCTCGCCTGTGGGCGCCCCGCGCCGCCCCGCGCGGGCCACAGCTCCTCCGCCGCCGCGCGCCCGATCCGCCGCGCCAGGTTCGCGCGCGCCAGTTCGGCGCGGAAATCGCCGGAGAGGTAGAGCCCCATCGCCTTGCCCCAGAGCACGGAATCGAGCGGCGTCCACGGCCGCGGCTTGCCGAACCAGAGATATTCCAGCCCCGAGAGGCGCCCGCGCAGCGCGATCCAGGCGTTCACCCCGCGGCTGTAGGCTTGCAGCATCGCCAGCGTCGCCGGCGGCAGGTGCGCGAGCTCGTTCTCGGCGGCGCGGCGGACGCCGAGCGTGCGCATCAGCTCGTCGTTGAAGAGCGCTGCCGGACCCACCATCGCGGCGAGCGTGCCGCCGGTCGCGCGGCGCATCAGGTCCATCTGGAACATGCGCTCGCGGGCATGCAGGAAGCCCAGCGCCGCCGCGGCGTCGAGCCGGTTGGCGGCGGTGATGCGCGGCACCCCGTCCTGGTCGAGCGTGACGCGGACCGGCGCGGAAAGCCCCGGAATGCTGGCCGCGAGGTTGCCGCCCGGCACCGTCGCCCAGACCAGCCCGGCCAGCGCGGCGCCCGCCACCGCCGCGAGTGCCAGCGCGGCGAGGACGAGGCGGCGCAGCCAGCGCAGCAGCGTTCGCATCCGGCGGCGGTTCTACCGCAACGGGGGCAGGTCGAGCCGCGCCGCGTTCGGGTTGCCGGGCACGGCGGGGAAGCGTTGCAGCACCAGCGGGTCGTGGCCGGGGATGATGTGGTCCGGCCCGTCCGCCAGGCGCTCGCAGGTCACCCAGCCCTCCAGCATCGCCTCCAGGTTATGGAGCAGCACGAACGGGTTTCGCTTGCGGATGTTCTCCCAGAAATGCGTGGCGTCCGAGGCGAGCACCACGCTGCCGCGCGCGGTGGGCACGCGCATGACCTGCAGCCCCTTGGAGTGCCCGCCCACCAGGTGCAGCGTGACGCCCGGCGCGATCTCCGCCTCGCCCTTGTGGAAGGCCACGCGCTCGGCGAAGACGTGGCGCACCGCCTGGGTCACGTGCTCCACGTCGAACGGGCGGCGCAGCGGCTCGTGGCACATGCAGCGCCCGGTGCAGTAGGCCATCTCGGCCTCCTGCATGTGGAAGCGCGCGCGGGGGAAGCCGGCGAAGTTGCCCGCGTGGTCCCAGTGCATGTGCGAGATCACGACGTCGTCCACCGCCTCGGGCGCCACGCCGACGCCGCGCAGCAGGTCGAGCGGCGAGGCGATCCAGGTGCGCCCGCGCGCCTTCGCGGATACCTCGTCGAAGCCGATGTCGAGGACGATCGTGCGGCCTTCGCCGCGCACGACCCAGATGAAATAGTCGATCGGCATCGGGGCCGCGTGGTCGTCGGGGAAGATGAAGTTATCCCCGCGCGTGCGCGCGGACATGGTGGCGTAGCGCAGCGCGGTGATCTCGTATTGCGGCATGGCGGGCCTCTCGGGCGGCGTTTCGGGGATTTCGGAGATTTCGGAGACGGGGGAGTTTTGGAGTTTTGGTCGTTTTGGAAACGGGGGAGGGTGCTGGATGAAGCGATCCAAG
>DAHUXX010000260.1 GCA_027306955.1 Acetobacteraceae bacterium
CGAACGCCGCGTCGTTCACCGCGCCGGCGGCAACGAGGTCGCGCACGATGCCGGGGATCGCCGCGCGCGCGGCGCGGGAGGCCGCCGGGTCGCCGCCCGCGCGCTCCCACCGCTCGACGCGGCGGGCGAGCACGCGCGCGAGGCTCGCCTCGGTCGCGGCGAAGCGCGCGAGATGGGCAAGCGCCGCCTCGCGCAGGGAGGCGGCATCGGGCGCGGGTCTGGCCGCCGTGCGATCGGGCATTTGCATGATCGTGGCACGGGTTGCGCGCACCGCGAAGAGGCGGCGGGACGGACAGGTTGCTTGCGGCGCACCGGCCGCACGATCCGCGCAAGCGCCGCGGACACGCCGCGGGCAGCGACGGCGGACGCGCCGCCGCGCCAGCGGATTCGATTCGACGCCCCGAGAACCCCACGCTAAGGTATCATTCCGGCTACGGTTCGAGAGGTGGTGATGGCCAACCCTATCGACGACGTCAGCAACGATTGGAAGATGGCGGCCCTGATCGGCATCGCCGGCGCCTACGGCGGCGGGGCCGGCATGTTCTTTTTCCTGATCCAGAGCGACAAGCTCGGCGCGCAGGAGCCGATGATCCTGACCGCGTCGGGCCTCGGGCTCGGCGGCAACGCCTCCGGCGTCCCGTACGACACGTTCATGGACGCGATGAATAAGAAAGCGGTCAGCTACGCGCCGCTCACTGTCGTGACCCCGTTTTCGGTGCGCATGCTGCACACCAGCGCGGGCATCTATACCAGCGCCGGGCTGGGGGTGGGGCCCCTCAGCTATGGCTGGTCGTATCTCGATGCGGGCCGCAATGGAGCAAAGTTCTTCACCTCCTCCGGCATGGGGGGCAATGTCGGCTCCGCGAGCGGCGCAGTGGCGTTCGCCGGCTCGTGGTACTCCTACAAACTGAACGGGAACTCGATCAATCCGGTGCCGGCCTACAAGAAGAGCCTGCTGGACTCGATCGAGGATCTTGGCCGCTCGTGGGAGCAGGGGTTCCGCAACCTCGCGGGGATGCCCTAGCGCCACGACCGGCGATCGCCCGAGCCTCCCGGGCGCACCCGCGCTGCCGGCGCAGGGCGGAAATGCATGCCGTTTCCCAGCAAAAGTTTGACGGGCCGGCGATTTCCCTCGCATGCTTATTTTTTGGCCTTCCGTCGGGGAGGGCCTCGGGCAAGGAAACAGGAACCCGCACGATGATCGCCGCCTTGATGCCGAACTACAACCGCGCCGACCTCGCCTTCGAGCGGGGCGAAGGCGCCTGGCTGTGGACGGTGGACGGTCGACGATTTCTCGACTTCGGGGCGGGGATTGCCACCTCCTCGCTCGGCCACGGCCATCCGGGCCTGACCAGGGCCATCGCGGAGCAGGCAGCGCGCGTCATGCACGTCTCCAACCTCTACCGCGTGCCGCAGGCCGAGAAACTGGCCCAGCGCCTGGTCGAGGCGACCTTCGCGGACAGCGTCTTCTTCTGCAACTCGGGGGCCGAGGCCAACGAGGGCATGGTGAAGATGATGCGCAAGACCATGTCCGAGACCGGGCACGAGGACCGCTACCGCTTCATCTGTTTCGAAGGCGCGTTCCACGGCCGCACGCTCGCCATGCTCGCGGCCACCGGCAACGCGAAATACCTCAAGGGTTACGGGCCCGAATGCGCGGGCTTCGACCATGTGCCGTTCAACAACCTCAACGCCGTGCGCGCGGCGATCACGAAGGAAACGGCGGGCATCATCGTCGAGCCGATCCAGGGCGAGGGCGGCGTCCGGCCCGCGCATCTGCAGTTCCTGCGCGACCTGCGCGCCACCTGCGACGAATACGGACTGCTGCTGGGGCTCGACGAGATCCAGTGCGGCATGGGGCGCACCGGCAAGCTCTTCGCGCATGAATGGGCCGGCATCACGCCGGACGTGATGAGCGCGGCCAAGGGCATCGGCGGCGGCTTCCCGCTCGGCGCGGTGCTGGCGACCGAGGCGGTGGCGAAACACATGCTGCCGGGCACGCACGGCACCACCTTCGGGGGCAACCCGCTCGCCTGCGCCGCCGGCAACGCGGTGCTGGATGTGATGCTCGCGCCGGGCTTCCTCGACGGCGTCGCGCGCAAGGGCAGCCGCCTGTGGGACGAACTTTCCGCGGTGGTGAAGGAATTCCCCGCGGTGTTCGAGGAACTGCGCGGCGCGGGCCTGATGCTCGGGCTCAAATGCGTGCTGCCCGTGGGCGACGTGAACAACGCGCTGATGGCCGAGGGGATGCTCGCGGTGACGGCGGCGGAGAACGTGTTGCGCCTGGTGCCGCCGCTGGTGATCACCGATGAGGATATCACGCAGGGCGTGGAGATGGTGCGCCGTGCCGCGCGCCGCTGCCAGCCGAGTGCGGCCAGGGTCGCCGCGAAGTGAGCGGCGCGGCACGCCGGACCATGGCGGAGAACGGGGACGTGGCGCCGCCGCGCCACTTCCTCGACCTGAGGGATTTCGACACGACAACACTGCGCCAGATGCTGGAGGCGGCGAGCGGGTTCAAGCGGGCGCACGGCGTCTCCTCCCGCCCGCTCGCGGGAAGGACGCTGGCGCTGATCTTCGAGAAGCCGTCCACGCGCACGCGCGTTTCCTTCGAGGTGGCGATGCGCCAGCTCGGCGGCGAGGTCATCGTCCTCTCGGGCAAGGAGATGCAGCTTGGGCGCGGCGAGACGGTGGCGGACACCGCGCGCGTGCTGTCGCGTTATGTGGACGCGATCATGCTGCGCACCGACGCGCCGGAGAAACTCACGGAGATGGCAGCATACGCCTCGGTGCCCGTGATCAACGGACTGACCGCCGCGTCGCATCCGTGCCAGCTCATGGCCGATGTCATGACGTTCGAGGAACATAAGGGGCCGATCGCGGGGCAGGTGATCGCCTGGTGCGGCGACGGCAACAACGTCGCGCGGAGCTGGATCGAGGCGGCGGCGCGGTTCGGCTTCACGCTGCGGCTCGCCACACCCCCGGAACTGGCGCCACCCGCCGGCGTGATGGAATGGGCCAGGGCGCAGGGTGCCACGGTGGAATGGACCACGGACCCGGAGCAAGCGGTCGCCGGTGCGCGCTGCGTGGTGACGGACACTTGGGTTTCGATGTCCGACGATGCCGCAGAAAGCCGGCACAACATGCTCGCACCGTATCGCGTGACGGCGGCGCTGATGGCGAAGGCGGCGAAGGACGCGATCTTCATGCACTGCCTGCCGGCGCATCGCGGCGAGGAGGTCACCGCCGAGGTGATCGACGGGCCGCAATCCGTCGTGTTCGACGAGGCGGAGAACCGGCTGCACGCGCAGAAGGGCGTGCTGGCCTGGGCGCTGGGGGCGTTGCGTAGCTGAGCGCCAGGCGCTTTGCGCCTGGACCCGCCTTCCGGGAGATGGTCATGCGCCTTGTCCCGCTCACCGCCGGCGCCTCGGGCATCCGCGCCTCTGTCGCGCACACCTTCCTCGATGCCGGCGACCGGGTTGCGGTGTGCGGCATCGCGGAGGTGAGGATCCCGGGCGTGGTGGCAATGCGCTGCGACATGGGCGTGCGCGCCGAGATCGAGCGCATCGTGTCGGAGGCCGTCGCCGCGCTCGGCGGGCTCGACGTGCTGGTCAACAACGCCGGCATCGCCGGTCCGACGGCGCCGGTGGAGGCAGTCGATCCCGCGGGATGGGACCGTGTGATGGCGGTGAACATCACCGCGATGTTCGACACGACCAGGCTCGCGATCCCACACCTGAAACGTTCTTAACGCGGCACGATCATCACCATGTCCTCCGCCGCGGGGCGCTTCGGCTACGCGAACCGCTCGCCCTACGCGGCGTCGGAATGGGCGGTCGTCGGGTTCACCAAGACGCTGGCAATCGAGCTCGGGCGCGACGGCATCACCGCGGACGCCATCCTGCCGGGCTCGGTCGATGGCGAACGGATATGCCGCGTGATGTCGGGAGGGGCGGAGGCCGCGGGGATCTCGCCCGAGGAGGCGATCGCGCAGAGAATCGCCACGCAGAGCCTGAAGAAATTCATCCCGCCGGAGGACGTGGCGGCGCTGATCCTGTTCCTCGCGTCTAGAGCAATATCCGACCAGATAGAATTATCTGGTCGGAGGTTGCTCTGGGCACGGGCGGATGATCGCGGGACGGGCGCGATCCATCGACGGGGACATGCAGCGCGCCGGCCAGGACTAGCGGATCAGCAGCCAGGCCGGGATGGCGAGGGTGGAAAGCGCGGCGGCGGCGATGAACGCGCCTTGCGGGCCGCCGGCGAGGTCCGCCGCGTGGCCGCACAGCGCCGGGAAAACGAAGCCGCCGGCGTAATAGACGGTGTAGAAGATCGCCATGCCGATGCCGCGATTCTCCGGCCGCGTCGCGAGCGTGCCTGTGGCAACGATGATGCCGCCATGCACGGCGCCGAGCGTGCCGAACAGCAGCGCCGTCGCGGGCAACGGGCCGCCGCCGACGGCCCAGACGATGGCGGCGAGCGTGCAGAGCGTACCGGCGAGGAAGACCGGCGTGTTGCCGAAGCGGTGCCCGACTGCGGCCCCCAACAGCACGAAGGCGAGGTTGGGCCAAGTGGCGAGCGGCACCACCGAGGCGGCGACGGCGCCCGCGAGATGCCGGACGGCCATCAGAGACGGCATGAACGCGAGGTAATTCGCGAAGCCCGCGTTGTAGAAAACCCACACCAGGCCCGCGAGGACGACGAGCCGCACCTCCCGCCGGCTCGGCCAGGCGAGCAGGCGCACCCCCGAGTACCGGGCCGGCGCAATCTCCCGCCAGGTGGCGAGCAGCAGCACGACGGGGATGCCCGCGACGATGGCGCCGGCCGTGAAGGCGCAGCGCCAGCCGAGCCAGGCGGCGAGCGGGCCGAGGACAAGCGGTGCCAGCCCGACACCGATCGGGAACGCGCCGGTCTGCAGCGAGGTGGCGAGCGAGAAGGCGCGGCCGCTGTAGCGCTCGGACAGGACCTTCCCCTGAAACACAAGGATCGCCACGGCACCGCTGCCGGAGATCAGGCGCCCCGCGCCGAACAGCACCACGCCCGGTGCCGCGGCGGAGAGCGCGCTGCCCAGCGTCATCAGCGCCATGCCGATAGCGAGCGCGTTGCGATCCCCGAGGCGCCTGCCGGCGAAGGCGACGGGAATGGCGAGCGCGACGCCGGGCAGCATGTAGAGCCCGACCAGCGTGCCGAACCCCGCGAAATCCAGCGCGAAGGCGTGGCGCAGCGCGGGGCCGAGCGTCGCCACGGTCTGCACCTGCAGACCGAACGCCATGCGTGCCAGCACGATGGCGGCGAGCGTGCCGAGATGGCCGCGCTTCACGAGAGCTCCTTCACCATGTCCACGAAGGTCGCATGTGCATAGCCGGGGTGGGCGTGCCGCGCCGCCTCGCGGAAGCCGGCGGTGGCGAAGAAGGCGCGGTTGGCGGCGAGGGTGAGCCGCGTCGAGAGCCGGAGCCGCGGCAGGCCCTGGTGGCGCGCCTCGTCCTCCGCGGCGGCGAGCAGCCGGCTGGCAAGACCCTGGCGGCGATGGCGTGGGCGGACGCTGACGCGGCTCACGTAAAGCCCGCCATCCTTCTCCTGCCACAGCAGACAGGCGGTCATGGCGGAGTCGGCGAACGCGCCCACGCCGCCGCCACCCGCCGCGAACAGGGCGCGCACGCCGGCGGCGCTCTCGCCCAGGGCGGAGGCCGGCGGATCGACCAGCGGGTTGGCGGCAAAGGCGGCCCGGACGGTGCGGGCCACGGCGGCGGCATCTGCGGTCAGCAAAGGGCGCAGCGCGAGCAGGTTCGTCATGCGGCGGGACGTTTCATTGCCGGCGACGGTAGCGGGCGGGCGGCGCAGCGCCTATTCTGTATGTGCATGGCCGACACGCCCGCCTTTCTCGACGCCGACCGGCCCGACGTGCCGGATATCGTGATCCCGCGCGGGATCCTGCCGTTCCACCTGCCCGGCCGCCCGGTGCGGGGCCGGCTGGTGCGGCTCGGCCCGCTCGCCGACGCGCTGCTCTCGCGCCACGACAATCCGGAGGTGGTGACGCGGCTACAGGGCAGGGCGCTGGCGCTGGCGGCCGGCCTCGCCGGGGCGCTGAAGTTCCGCGGCTCCTTCTCGCTGCAGGCAAAGGGCGATGGGCCGGTCCCGCTGCTCCTCGCGGACTGCACCGAGGCGGGGGCGCTGCGCGGCTACGCGCGGGTTCTGGAAGAAGCGATCGAGGCGGCGGCCATCCGCGACGACATGACCGACGCGCAACTGCTCGGCGAAGGCTACCTCGCCTTCACCGTGGACCAGGGGCCGGACACGGACCGCCACCAGGGAATCGTCGCCATCGGCGGCGAGACGCTGGAGGCGATGGCGCTCGGCTATTTCCGCGAGAGCGAGCAGATGGGCGCCTGGATCCGCCTCGCCGCGACGCGGACCGCGGACGGTTGGCGCGCGGCAGGGCTGATCCTCGAGCGTGTCGCGGCTGGCGACAACGACGCGTGGGACACGGCGACGGCGCTGGCCGAGACGCTTACAGAGGACGAGCTGCTCGACGACGCGCTGGACGGCGAGACGCTGCTGTGGCGCCTGTTCGCCGTCGAGGGCGTGGCGGCGGACCGGGCGCGCGCGCTCGCCTATGGCTGCCGGTGCTCGCGCCAGCGGCTCTCGACCATCCTCGCGGGCTTCGAGGCGGACGACCTCGACCACATGACCGTGGACGGCGAGATCGTGATGAACTGCTAGTTCTGCAACTATTCGTTTCGGTTTCCGCGCGACGAGGTGCGCGGCAGGGAAGAGTCGGGAACAGGATGATGCGCGTTCGTTTCGCTGTTGTATCGATGGCGCTGCTGGGGCTCGCGGGATGCGCGGCCGGCGCGCCGCAGCCGGTGCCCTACCCGAAGCTGTCCTGGTCCTACCTCACGAAGCTGCGGCTTGACGTGGCGAAGCTCTCGATCGACGCTGCCTGGGTGCCGTCGGGCGAGGCGATGCACGTGGAATACCTCGCCCCGGAGCAGCCGGTCGCGGCATTGCAACAGATGGCGCTCGACCGGCTGGAGATGGACGGCACGTCCGGCACGGCGCACTACACGGTCGAGGACGCCTCCATCATCCAGGTGCACGACCATTACGACGCGCATTTCGCTGTGCGCCTGACGCTGCGTGACGCGAAGGGAAACAAGCTCGGGGGCATCACCGCCGCGGTGAAGGACAGCCGCACTTTCTTCTCCAGCAGCCCGGACGCGCAGAAGCAGGACCTCTACGCGCTGGTGAAGAAGACGATGGGCGACATGAACGTCGAGTTCGAGTACGAGATGCGCAAGCATCTCGCGAAATACCTGCTCGCCCACAAGCCGCTGGCGCCGCTGCCGCCCACCGTGCAGTCCGAGAGCCTCGGTAAGCCTGGCAGCCCGCCGCCGAGCTTCCCGCCCACGCCCGCCGTGCCCGGCAGCGCCACGACGCCGGCCACCGGTACCGCGCCCGCCAACCCCAACGCGCCGTTGCCGCTGACCCCGCCCGGTGCATTGGTCCCGCCGCCCACGACCACGGCCCCGGTGCCGAACACCGCCGTGCCGCCGGGACAGACGGTGATCAACAAGACGCTGGCGCCAACGCTCTCGCCGATGGGCCCGGCGCAGGCGCCACTGCCGAGCGTGCCGGCCGGGCCGCTGCCCATCCAGACGGCGCCGGTCTCGCCGTAGGGGCATCGAAAAAGGGCCCGTAAAGAAAAGGGCCTGGGGCTATCGGCCCCAGGCCCCTTTCATCCGGGAATTCGCCGGGTCGGGGGCCTTATGCCGCCACCTCGCTGCGCGCCGCCTCCGCGGGGCGGGCGGCCTCGGTGATCATTTCGATGCGGCCGGTGATCTGCCCACCGTCCTCCACCTGCAGCCGGCGGCAGCGCGC
>DAHUXX010000261.1 GCA_027306955.1 Acetobacteraceae bacterium
TCCGCGACCACGTGGAACTTGCGCGTCTCCTCGCAATCGAAGCGAAGCTCCGGCGTGTTCACCACCTGCGGCAGCGCCTTGCGGATGGCGGAGAGGTTTTCGCCCCCGCGCGCGAGGATGCCGAGCAGCCGCACCGCGGTGTAGAGCGCGTCGTCGAACCCGTACCATCTGTCGGCGAAGAACACGTGGCCGGACATCTCGCCCGCGAGCGGGCAGCCGGTCTCGGCCATCTTCGCCTTGATCAGGCTGTGCCCGGTCTTCCACATCAGGGGCGCGCCACCGGCCTTCGCCACCTCGTCGAACAGCACCTGGCTCGCCTTCACGTCGGCGATGATCGTGGCGCCCGGTCGCGATTTCAGCACGTCGCGCGCCAGCACCACGAGGAGCTGGTCGCCGAACAGCATGTGGCCCTCGTCATCCACCACGCCGATGCGGTCCGCGTCGCCATCGAAGGCGATGCCGAGATCGGCCCCGTCCGCGCGCACCGCCGCGATCACGGCCGCGAGGTTCGCCGGCACCGTCGGGTCCGGATGGTGGTTGGGGAAGTGCCCGTCGATTTCGGGGAACAGGATGCGGTGCTCGCCAGGCAGTTTCGCGACCAGCGCCTGCAGCACCTCGCCCGCCGCGCCGTTGCCGTTGTCCCACACCACCTTGAGCCCGCGCGCGCCGTCCCAGTCGCGCGCCAGCCGCGCCACGTACTCCGCCCGCACATCGATGCTGGTGACGGCCCCCTTGCCGGTCTCGACGTCGCCTGCGGCCGCCATGGCACCGATCCGGCGTATCTGCGCGCCGAAGAACGGCTTGCCCCCGAGCACCATCTTGAAGCCGTTGTAGCTGGGCGGGTTGTGGCTGCCGGTGATCTGGATCGCGCCCCCCGCCTGCCGCACCGCGCCCGCGTAGTAGAGCATCGGCGTCGGCCCGCAGCCGATGCGCGCGACGTTCACGCCCGCTCCGGCCAGCCCCGAGACGAGTGCCGCCTCCAGCGCCGGCGAGGACAGCCGGCCGTCATAGCCGACGACCACCTCCGCCCCCCCGGCGCGGCGCACGATGCTGCCGAAGCAGCGGCCGATCGCCTCGGCGTCGCGCTCGCCCAATGTCTCGCCGATGATGCCGCGGATATCGTATTCGCGCATGACCGTGGGGTGGAACCCGTGGCGGAAGCTCATGCGCAGACGGTCTCGGCCGTGTAACGGGCGAGGAAGGCGCACACCGCCGGGGCCATCTCCGGGCGCTTGAGCGCGAAGGCGATCTGCGCCTCGAGAAAGCCGATCTTGTCGCCGCAGTCAAAGCGCCTTCCCTCGTAGCGCAGGCCGTGGAACGGCACGTGGCCGATCAGCTTCGCCATCGCGTCGGTGAGCTGCACCTCGCCGCCGGCGCCGCGCTCCTGGCGCGCCAGGTGGCCCATCACCTCGGCGGTGAGCACGTAGCGGCCGATAATCGAGAGGTTGGAGGGCGCGACCTCCGGCTTCGGCTTCTCGACGAGGCCGCGCACCTCGACCATGCGCCCGTCGTCCTCGCCCACGTCGAGGATGCCGTAGCGGTTGGTCTGCTCGCGCGGCACTTCCGTCACCGCGACGATGCAGCCGCCGGTCGCCGCGTGCGCCTCGGCGAGCTGCTGCATGCACGGCTTCTCGGCCAGCACCAGGTCGTCCGGCAGCAGGATCGCGAACGGGTCGTCGCCGACGAAGGCGCGGGCGCACCAGATCGCATGCCCGAGGCCGAGCGGCTCCTGCTGGCGAACCGTAACGATCGCCCCGGGCGGCGGCTGGGAGGCGCGCAGCCTCGCGATCTCGTCCTCCTTGCCGCGGGCGCGCAGCGTCGCCTCGAGCTCGTAGGCGATGTCGAAATGCTCCACGATCGCGGTCTTGCCGCGGCCGGTGACAAGGCAGAACTGGTCAATGCCGGCCGCCCGCGCCTCCTCCACCGCGTACTGGATCAGCGGCTTGTCCACCACCGGCAGCATTTCCTTGGCCATCGCCTTGGTGGCGGGCAGGAAGCGGGTGCCGAGTCCGGCGACGGGAAGCACGGCCTTGCGCAGCGGTTTCATGGCGTTCTCCGGTTAGCGGGCGCGGCCGGTCGCACGACCGCCCGGCGGAATTGTGGCGGGTGCTTATGCCACACAACCCCCGCGGATTCGGTCACGGCAGCAAAACGTCGCGCGCCTGGTTGATGCGTGTTGCGAGCCAGGCGGAGCCGCCGGCGTCGGGGTGCGCCGCGCGCATCAGCCGCCGGTGCG
>DAHUXX010000271.1 GCA_027306955.1 Acetobacteraceae bacterium
CGCCAAGGCCATCGTCGCCGGTATCAGTGCCAGAGCGTAATAAAAATTGTTGCGCAGAACCTGCCAGAAGACCGGATCGCGCGCCAACGACTTGAACTCGAACAGCGGCGCGAACCGCGAGGGATGGCCCGGCACCGCGGCCGTGTGCAGGGAAGCCCACGCCGTCTCCAGCGTGGGCCAGTAGGTGAAGGCGGTGAGGAACAGCAGCGCCGGCAGCACGAGCAGCCAGCCCTGCAGCGCCTCCCGCCTTTCCCCCGCGAGCCAGGCTGGCGTCACGCCGGCCTCAGCCCCGCTGGTAGGGGCCGAGCACCCGGTCGGCGGTCGCCTGTGCCTCGTCCAGCGCCGCCTTCGGTGTCTTGCTGCGCGCCAGCGCCGCCTGCAACGCGTTGTTGAGCGGCAGCGTCACCTGCTGGTTCGCGTGTGTCGAAAGCTCCGGCATCGCGTAGGGAAGCTGGTCGCGCGCCACCAGCGCCTGCGGGAAGCCCTCGCCATACTTCTTCATCGCCGGGGTGTCCCACGCGGCCGCGCTGGTCGCCACATAGCCAGTCGCGATGCTCCACGCCGCGGCGCGCTCGGGTGCGGTCACCCATTTCACGAACTGCAGCGAGGCCTCGCGCTCGGACTTGGTCGCGGTCTTGAAGATGTGGAAGTTCGCGCCGCCCGTCGGCGTGCCCCGCCGCTTGTCGGCCGGCAGCATCGCCACCCCGAACGGAAACTTGGCGCCGTCGCGCACGAAGGTGAGGTTGCCCGTCGTCGTCCACATCATCGCGGTCCGCCCCGCGAGGAAGTCGTTGGGCGTCACACCCCAGTCGATCACGCCCGGCGCCTGCACGCCCTCCTTGGCGAGCCCGACCCAGTAGTCGAGCGCCGCCACCGAGCCCGGAGCGTTGAAATAGACCTTGGTGCCGTTCGCGTTCATCAGCTGCTGCCCGGCCTCGATCGCGAGCCCCTGGTAGAGCCAGTACGTGCCGGCCGTTCCCGGGATCTGGATGCCCCAGCGCGTGGTCTGCCCGCCGGACTTCTTCACCAGCTTCTTCGCCATCGCCGTCTGCTCGGCCCAGGTCGCCGGCGGCTTCTCGGGGTCGAGCCCCACGTCCTTGAACGCCGCCTTGTTCCAGTAGAGCACCGCGGTCGAGCGCTGGAACGGAATGCTCCAGGTGTGCCCGTCGACATTCCCGTTGGCGAGGAAGGCGGGGAAGAAGCTTCCCATCCACGCCTTGTCCTCCGCCGAGGTCGCCACCTCGTCGAACGGCACGATCGCGCCGAGGTCGATCAGCGTATAGACCTGGATCGCGCCCAGCATCGCGAGCGGCGGCGCGTGCCCGCCCTTGAACGCGGTGATCGCCTTGGCGATGGTGTCGTCGTAGCTGCCGGCATAGACGGGCTTGATCCGCACATCGGGCCGGATCTTCGCAAAATCAGCGGCATAGCCGTTGATGATCTTGGTGATCGGCCCGGAAGCCGCGATCGGGAAGAAGAACGAGATATCGAGCGTGGCCGCGCGTGCCACCGCGGGCGCCGCCAGAGCCGTGGCCCCGGCCATCGCCGACCGACGTGTGAGCTTCATCGAAAGACCCCCTTGTTGTTGTTGCATCGGAACGTCACGCATAGGCCGGCGAGGCCGCCGCGATCCGCGCGCCATCCTCGCCGAAAAGGTGCAGCGCCTCGCGCGCCACCGCGAGGCGGATGCGCTCGCCCGGCGCCGGCCTCACCAGCCCCGGAAGCCGCGCCTGCACGCGCGGCCCCGCGGGCGAAAGCCGGCCCATCACGATCGTTGCCCCACCGACATATTCCGCGCTCTCGGCCGTGAGCACGAAGGCGAAATCGCCCGCCCGCCCCACGCCGGGCGTGAACTCCTCGGGCCGGATCCCCGCCGCGCGGGCCGCGGGCAGCCGCTCGTTGCTTCCCGCCGCCGCCAGCGCCGCCGCGAGCTCCACCATGGCAAGCAGGTTCATCGGCGGCGCGCCGATGAAGGAGGCGACGAACTCGTTGGCCGGCCGCTCATAGATCGCGTGCGGCGCCGCCTGTTGCTCGATCCGCCCGGCACGCATCACCACCACCTCGTCGGCCATGCTCATCGCCTCGGCCTGGTCGTGCGTCACGCACACCATGGTCAGCCCCAAACGCCGCTGCAGCGAAACGAGTTCCTGGCGCATCTCCGCGCGCAGCTGCGCGTCGAGGTTGGACAGCGGCTCGTCGAGCAGCAGGATCGGCGCCTCGGCGACAATGGCGCGCCCCAGCGCCACGCGCTGCTGCTGCCCGCCGGAAAGCTGGGAGGGCTTCCTCTCCAGCATCGCGGCAAGCCCCAGCAACTCCGCCGCGGCGTCGAGCCGGCGGCGCCATTCCGCCTTCGGCGTGCCGCGGGCCCTGAGCCCGAAGACGATGTTTTCGGAAACGGAAAGATGCGGAAACAGCGCGTAGGACTGGAACACCATGCCCACGCCACGCGCGGAGGGCGGCATCGCTGTCACGTCGCGCCCGCCGATCTCGATGCGCCCGGCGGTGGGCCGTTCCAGCCCCGCGATCAGCCGCAGGCACGTCGTCTTGCCGCAGCCCGAGCCGCCAAGCAGCACCGTCAGCCGCCCGGCCGGAATCGAGAGGTCGAGCCCGTCCAGCACGGTGATGGGTCCGAACGACTTGCCGATGGCGGCAAGGCGCACGAACGGGCCAGGCTTGCGCCCGGCCGGCGGTTTTTCGGCAAGCGGCATCGCGACCTCCCTACCACGCGCACGCAGCCATGGCGTGACGTGTTTATGACACCGCGCTCGAGGCACGGCGAGGGGGGAATGTCGCGTCCCGATCGGTCCATAAACGGACCAACAGGATCTCCGGCGGGACGGTGGCACCCGCCTCGCCGGCGACGTCACGCCCGGCGGATCACCGCCAGGGTAGCGTTATCGAGGCGTCTCTAACGCCGGAACGTGCCGTCGATGATCGCCGGAAAATCCGCCTTGGAGATGCCGAGGTCGTGAAGCTCCGCGTCGGACATGCCGGCAAGCTCGCCGGCAAGGTTCTGCCGCCGCAGGCGCTCGCGATTCCATTCCGCGACCGCGGCGAACAGGTGGGCGATCCGCCCGCCCGCGCCATGCGAGGTGGTCTTGTGGTTGAGGGTGATGGTGGCCATGGGAGCAATTCCCTTGCTGCGATGCAGCGTATGTTGCGACGCACCATTTAGGTCTGCAACCCTGACCTTTTAATTCTCAAATAAAAATCTTCGATCGCCGCATAACCCATTGTGATACCACGGTTTATCTGCCATCCGCCAGGCGCATCCCCGCCCCGCGCGCCATGCGGGACAGATTCTCGAATCCCAGCTTCGCGTAGGAGAGCGGGTTGGCCTTCGCCGGGTCCTGCTCAGCCTCCACCACCAGCCAGCCGGCGTAGCCACGCAGTTCCGCCAGCACGGCGGGGAAATCCACCGCCCCGTCCCCCGGCACGGTGAACGCGCCTTCCAGCACGGCGTCGAGGAACGACATCCCCTCCGCCAGCGCGCGGGCCGCAACCGGCGCGCGCACGTCCTTGCAGTGCACGTGCGCGATGCGCTCGCGGTGGCGCCGCGCCAGCGCCACCGGATCGGCGCCGGCAAACGTCGCGTGCCCCGTATCGAGCAGCAGCCCCGCGGCCGCGCCCGTCTCCGCCATCATCCGGTCCACCTCGGCCTCGGTCTGGATGCAGGTGCCCATGTGGTGGTGGTAGGCCAGTGCCAGCCCCTCGCCTGCCAGCAACTCGGCGAGGCGCGTCAGCCGCGCGCAGAACACCGGCCATTCCGCCTCCCCCAGCGCATGCCGCCGCGCCAGCGCCACCGAGCGATCCCCGTGCACCGCGTTCGACGTCTCGGCCACGATCGCCACCTTGCACCCCAGCGCCTTCAGCAGCGCCCAATGCGGCGCCATGGAAGCGAACTCCACCTTGGCGTCGCGCTCGCGCAGCGCCATCGAATACCAGCCGGAGACCAGCTCCAGCCCGTGCGCCGCCAGCACCGCGCGCAGCACCGGCGCCTCGCGCGGCAGCTTGTGCCCCATCTCGATGCCCTGGAACCCCGCCTCCCGCGCCTCCGCCAGGCAGCGAGACAGCGGAATATCCCCGCCGATCTCGCGCATGTCGTCGTTGGACCAGGCGATGGGGTTGGTGCCGAGCTTGACGGTCACGGTGCGCTCCGTTGCGAAATCCGCGCGGCCCCTAGCCCGAACGAGGCGCCAGGAAAAGCCACCCCCTCGGCCCGCCGCC
>DAHUXX010000115.1 GCA_027306955.1 Acetobacteraceae bacterium
GGCCGCGGGGCCGGACGCGGATATTCCACCGAATTCGAGCATATCGAACAGACTGGCGGCGAACAGCGTCGTCGCCAGCGCCATCGCGGCAAGGAACCAGGGCGACTGGAACTGGATGCCCCAGCCCACTGCCGCCCCCGCGGCCTTGAGCCCCCCGAGCCCGCCCGCGAGCACCAGGAACGAGACGACTATGCCCGCCGCCGAGGACAGCAGTTGCGCGCGCGCGGCACGCCGCTCGGCTCCCGCATGACGCAGCAGTGCCAGCAGCTTGAGCGAAATCACCGGCAGCACGCATGGCATGAGGTTCAGCACCAGCCCGCCGAGCAACGCGATGGCAAGGATGGCGGCGAGCGAGGTATCGCCCGGCATCGGTAGCGGCGCACCGGCAACGGCCGTGGTGCCTATGGCGACCGCGCGCGCGCCGTCCACGAGCGTGAACGTGAGTTCTTTACCCGTGAGCGCCGCCACCTTGGCGCCCGGAACCGGCAGGCTCAGCAACACGGTGTGTCCGGATCGCGTGACGGCCACAGCGGGCGGTGCTGGCGTCCCGG
This sequence comes from Acetobacteraceae bacterium, assembly GCA_027306955.1. GTDB lineage: Bacteria > Pseudomonadota > Alphaproteobacteria > Acetobacterales > Acetobacteraceae > JAJXXT01. Next base: position 552 of record DAHUXX010000115.1, read on the forward strand.
CGCCGTCGAGGAACAGGTCGGGGGAGACCAAGGGCGTCGCCGAGGCAAGCTCGAGCGACACCAGCGCGCCAGCCTTGGCACCCGTATCGGGGGAGACCACCGCGCGCTCGACGCGGATGCCGGACGCGGCGGCTGGCACCGGCACGCGGGCACGGGAGGCGGCGATCAGGGCCGCCTGCCTGCCCGGCGTCGCGAGCCCGGCCGGGAGGTCGAGCGTGAGGCTTGCGTGGATCGGCACGCAGACCGCCTGGCAGGAGGCGTAGTCCAGCTCCGCGTGCAGATGGAGCGCCTCGCCGGGATGCGCGAGGGTCACCGCGACCGGCAGCACCACGCCGCCGTCGTAGCCCAGCGTCCGCAGCCCTTCAACCGGCGGCAGCCGCGTGGGAACCGGGAAATCGACCCGCGCCGAGCGGAGATTGGTCGAGCCTTTCCAGGAGACTGTGGGCGGGATGCCGGCATCGCCCGGCGTCTTCCAATAGGTGTGCCAGCCTCTCGGCAGGCGGATCTGGATCGCGGCATCCACCGTGCCGGTCGAGCCGGTCGCCTCGGTGGCAGCGATCAGCCGGGCCGCCCCCTTCGGCTGCCTGTCCCAGGGCCCGGCGGCGGCGCGCGCCCCTCCCGCGAGCACAACCTGGACGATGGCGGCAAGCAGAAGCAGAGGGCGCAGATGCGAACGCGAGCGCATGATCCCTAAACGGTGGCAGCGCTCATGAGGTTACGCCCGCTTCTCGATGGGCACGAAGGTCTGGTTCTCCGGCCCGGTATAGTTCGCGGTCGGGCGGATGATCTTGCCGTCGATCCGCTGCTCGATGACATGCGCCGCCCAGCCGCTGGTGCGCGCGATGACGAAGAGCGGCGTGAACATCGCCGTCGGCACACCCATCATGTGGTAGGAGACGGCGCTGTACCAGTCGAGGTTGGCGAACATCTTCTTGGTGTCGCCCATCACCGCCTCGATGCGCTCGGCGATGGAGTACATCTTCATCGACCCGGCCTCTTCCGAGAGCCGCTTTGCGACGCCCTTGATGATGACATTGCGGGGATCGGCGATGGTGTACACAGGGTGGCCGAAGCCGATGACGACTTCCTTCGCGCCGACGCGGGCGCGGATATCGGCCTCCGCCTCGTCCGGCGTGTCGTAGCGCTTCTGCACCTCGAACGCGACCTCGTTGGCCCCGCCATGCTTGGGTCCGCGCAGGGCGCCGATGCCGCCGGTGATCGCGGAATACATGTCCGATCCCGTGCCCGCGATGACGCGGCAGGCGAAGGTGGAGGCGTTGAACTCGTGCTCGGCGTAGAGATTGAGCGAGGTGTGCATCGCCCTCACCCACGACGAAGAGGGCGCCCTGCCGTGCAGCAGATGCAGGAAATGCCCGCCGATGCTGTCGTCGTCGGTCTCGACGTCGATGCGCTTGCCGTGATGCGACCAATGGTACCAGATCAGCAGCATCGAGCCGAGCGAGGCCATCAGCCGGTCGGCAATGTCGCGGGCGCCAGGCGCGGCGTGTTCGTTCGCCTCCGGCAGGACGCAGCCAAGCGCGGAGACGCCAGTGCGCATCACGTCCATCGGGTGCGAGGCGGCGGGGAGCTGTTCCAGCACCGAACGCACCGCGGCGGGCACGCCGCGCAGCGCCTTCAGTTTGGCGTTGTAGGCAGCAAGCTCCGCGCGGTTGGGGAAGCTCCCGTGCACCAGGAGATGCGCGATCTCCTCGAAGGTGCAGACATCGGCGACGTCGAGGATGTCGTAGCCGCGGTAGTGCAGGTCGTTGCCCGAACGGCCCACGGTGCAGAGCGCGGTGTTGCCGGCGGCAATGCCGGAAAGCGCCACGGATTTCTTGGGCTTGTTGACGGGAACGGTCTCGTTCATCGGGCAGCTCCTCGGTTCGGCGCCGGTTTCCTACGCCCGGCCGGGCCCGTTGGCGAGGGGGTTGCCGGGTGCGCGGCACATGGGCAGGGTGCGCGTCAAATCAACGGATTGGATAGGATACGATGAACAAGCAGCTGCTCGACGACCTGCGCGGCGACCTGGCGGAACTGACCGCGATCCGCCGCGACATCCATGCCCATCCCGAGATGGGGATGGAGGAGGTGCGCACCTCGGCGCTGGTCGCGGAGAAGCTGCGCTCCTGGGGCATCGAGGTCGCCACCGGTGTGGGCAGGCTCGGCGTCGTCGGCACGCTGCGCGGCTCGCGGCCGGGGCAGCACACGATCGGGCTGCGCGCGGACATGGACGCGCTCGCGATCCACGAGACGACCGGCAAGGCCTATGCCTCGAAGAACGAGGGCACGATGCATGCCTGCGGCCATGACGGGCACACCACGATGCTGCTCGGGGCGGCGAAATACCTCGCGGCGCACCGGGATTTCGCCGGCACCGTCAACTTCATCTTCCAGCCCGCCGAGGAAGGCCGCGGCGGCGCCTCGGCGATGCTGGCGGACAAGCTGTTCGAGCGTTTCCCCTGCGACTCCGTGTGGGGCATGCATTGCTGGCCGAATCTGCCGGTGGGCCAGTACGCGCTGCGCAAGGGGGCGACGCTGGCCGGCGGCGGCGGCTGGCGCGTTGTGTTCCAAGGCAATGGTGGGCATGGCGGCGCCGCGGCACATCTCGCGGCGGACATCACCGTCGCACAGGCGCAGTTCATCCTCGGCCTGCAGACCATCGTCTCACGCAGCGTCGCCTCCTACGACACGGCGGTGGTCTCGGTCGGCGCGATCCATGGCGGCTCGATGGAAAGCATCAACGTGATCCCGGCCGAGATTGAGATCGGTGGGACAGCGCGTTTCTTCAGCAAGGAGGTGCGCGACCTGATCGAGCGGCGGATGCGCGAACTGGCGGACCTCTCGGCGAAAATGGTGGGCGCGACCGCCGAGGTGACTGCGGAATGGGGCTTCGTGCCGTTGATCAATCACGATGCGGAGACCGACATCGCGACGGCGGTGGCGAACTCCGTGGGCGGAGCGGACGCGGTGAAGCCGATGCAGCCCTCGACCGGCGGCGAGGATTTCGCCTTCATGCTGGAGCAGCGGCCGGGCGCCTTCATCATGCTCGGCAATGGCCCCGGCTCGGGCGTGCACACGCCGACCTTCGACTTCAACGACGAGGCAATCCCGTACGGGGTCGGCTACTGGGTCAGCCTGGTTCGCAAGGAACTCGGCGCCGAATAACCGCCGCGCCGATCGCGCCGGTCTCCCGGCGCGATCGCGCACGCGCCTCACTCAGAGGCGCTTGACGACGCAGAGCTTGTTGCCGTCGGGGTCGCGCAGGTAGGCGAGGTAAAGCTGGCCCGCCGCGCCCTGGCGGATGCCGGGCGGATCCTCGATCGAGGTGCCGCCATTGGCGATCCCGGCCGCGTGCCAGGCATTCGCCTGCTCGGGGCTCTCCACCGAAAAACCGATCGTGCCGCCATTGGCATGCGTCGCGGCCTTGCCGTCGATCGGCCTGGTCACCATGAAGCGCCCGCCGTTGTGGGTGTAGATCAGGCGGCCCTTGGGATCGGCCTGGGCCGGCTTGGCGCCGAGCGCACCGAAGACCGCGTCATAGAATTTCCGTGAGCGCTCGATGTCGTTGCTGCCGATCATGATGTGGCTGAACATGCCGCGCGTTCTCTCCCCGAATGACATGGCGGCCGATTCCGCCGGACGGCAAGGCAGCACGGATCGCCGCTCCTGGGAAGCCGGCCACGGCACGTGAACGCGTCGGCGGCCGGGACGGCTTGAATCTTGCGTGCCCGCCGACGCAGATAGGCGCCCCCGACGGATCCCACCCTTGACCGATTCCCCCGCCCCGCCGCCCGATGCCCCCACGCCGCTGCTCGCGGTGCGGGGGCTGTCCAAGCGCTTCGGCGCGGGGGTGGCCAACGACGGCGTGGACCTCACCGTCATGAGGGGCGAGATCCACGCGCTCCTTGGCGAGAACGGCGCCGGCAAATCGACCCTGGTCAAGGCGATCTACGGCGTGGTCGCGCCGGACGCCGGTACCATCGAATGGGAGGGACGCGAGGTCGCGATCCCCGACCCGAACGCGGCGCGCCGCCTGGGTATCGGCATGGTGTTCCAGCACTTCTCCCAATTCGAGACGCTGACGGTCGCGGAGAACATCGCGCTGGGGCTGGGCGGCAGGGAATCGCCCGACGCGCTCACGCCACGCATCCGCGAGACCGCGCGGCGCTACGGGCTCGCCGTGCATCCCGAGCGGCATGTCTTCCACCTCTCGGTCGGCGAACGCCAGCGCGTGGAGATCCTGCGCTGCCTGATGCTGGCGCCGAAGCTGCTGATCCTCGACGAACCCACCTCCGTGCTGACGCCGCAGGAGGCGGAATCGCTGTTCGCGGTACTGCGCCGGCTCGCGGCCGAGAGCTGCGCCATCCTCTATATCGGCCACAAACTCGAGGAGATCCGGGCGCTGTGCCACACGGCGACCGTGCTGCGCTCGGGACGCGTCGCCGGCACCTGCGATCCACGCCGCGTCTCGCCCACCGAACTCGCGACCATGATGGTTGGCAGCGACATCGCGGAGCCACGCCGGCGCGCCAGCCAGCCGGGACGCGTCGTTCTCACCGTCTCCGACCTAACGCTCGAACCTGACGACGCGCACGGGATGCGGCTCGACGGGATTCGTTTTGAATTGCGCGCGGGCGAGATCCTTGGCATCGCCGGCGTCGCCGGGAACGGACAGAAGGAGCTGCTTGCGGCCCTCTCCGGCGAGCGGCTGAGCAGGCGTACCGCGATCCGGCTGGGCGCGGAGGCAATCGGCGCGCTGGGACCGGTGGCGCGGCGCCGCGCGGGATTGGCTTTCATTCCCGAGGAACGGCTGGGGCGCGGTGCGGTCGCGGAACTCTCGCTTGCGGAAAACGGGATGCTGACCCGGCTGGCCGCCCCCGTGGTGGCGGCCGGGCTGGTGCGGCGCGGCGCCGCGCGGGCGCTGGCGAAGCGACTGATCGAGCGCTTCAAGGTCCGCGCCGCCGGGGTGAGCGCGCCGGCCGCGAGCCTCTCCGGCGGCAACATGCAGAAATTCATCGTCGGGCGCGAACTCGACGCACGGCCGCTGGTGCTGCTCGCCGCGCATCCGACCTGGGGCGTGGACGTGGGCGCGACGGTCGCGATTCGCCAGGCGCTGCTGGACCTGGCCGAGGCCGGGGCGGGGATCGTGGTCGTCTCCGAGGACCTGGCGGAGCTGTTCGAGATCGCCGACCGAATCGCCGTGCTTTCCTCCGGCCGGCTCGGCCAAGCCGTTGCAGTTTCACAACTGACGCTGGAGGCCGTTGGCGTGCAGATGGCCGGGCAGGCCGCAGAGGAACGGCTTGATGCGGCTTGAGAAGCGCGAGGCCCCATCCGCCGTGATGCTGTGGGCGGCACCGCTGCTGGCCGCCGCGGCGAGCGTGGTGCTGGCCGGGCTGCTCTTCGTGGTGCTGCGCGTGAATCCGCTGGCTGCGCTGCGCCTGCTCTACCTCGCGCCGATCGCGAGCGCGAACGGCGTGGCAGAGCTCGCCTTGAAGATGACGCCACTGCTGCTCTGCGCGCTCGGGATCGCGATCGGCGTGCGCGCGAATGTGTGGAACATCGGCGCCGAGGGACAGTTCACCATGGGCGCCATCGCCGGCGGCGGGGTGGCGCTGACGCTGGGCCCGGCCGGCGGGTGGTACGTGCTGTCGCTGATGCTGGTGGCGGGCATCCTGGGCGGCATGGCCTGGGCGGCGATCGCGGCGTCGCTGCGCGTCGGCACCAACGCACACGAGATCCTGACGACGCTGATGCTGAATTATATCGCCCAGAACATTCTGAGCTGGCTGGTGCACGGGCCGTGGAGGGACCCGCAGGGATTCAATTTCCCGCAGTCGAAGACCTTCGCCTCCGCCGCGACGCTGCCCTCGCTGTGGGGCACCCGGCTGACGCCGATCTTCTTCGTGGCCCTGCTCGCCGCTCCCTGCGCGTGGGTGTTGCTGCAGCGGACCACCGCGGGCTATCGGCTGCGCGTGGCGGGGCTGGCGCCGGCGGCGGCGCGCTATGCCGGGTTCTCCGCAAGCAGCACGGTCTGGCTTTCGCTGTTGATCGCGGGCGGGCTCGCGGGGCTCGCCGGCATTGCGGAAGTAGCGGGACCGATCGGGCAGCTCGTGCCCACGATCTCGCCCGGCTACGGCTACGCCGCGATCATCGTGGCCTTCCTGGGAAGACTGGAGCCATTCGGCATCGTCGTCGCCTCGGCGCTGATGGCGCTGCTTTATCTCGGTGCGGACGGGTTGCAGATGCACATGCAGCTGCCCCTGTCGCTGACCGGCACGTTGCAGGGGATGCTGCTCTTCCTTCTCCTGGCCGGGGACGTGCGGGTGGCGAACCGAGTGGTGTGGCGCCGTGGCTGACCTGGTGCTGATCCTATCGATCCTGGTCGCGACGATGCGCGCGGCGACGCCGCTGCTGTTCGCGGGCCTCGGCGAGTTGGTGGCCGAACGCTCCGGCGTGCTGAACCTCGGCGTCGAGGGCATGATGCTGGTGGGAGCCGCGGTGGGATTCGCGGCACACGCCGTCACGGGCAGCTTCGTGCTGGGGCTGCTGGCCGCGATCCTGGCCGGGGCGGTGATGGCCGCCCTGTTCGCGCTGCTGACCCTGCGGCTGCTGGCGAACCAGGTTGCGACCGGCCTCGCCCTGACCATCTTCGGCGTCGGGCTTTCGGCGCTCATCGGGCTGCCCTGGGCGGGCGTGCCGGCGACAGGCCTCCCCGCCGCACTCTGGCCAGGCCTCGCGCATGACAGTCCCGCGCTGCAGCAGGTGCTGCTCCTGCTCGACCCGCTTGTCTGGCTGGCCTTCGCCGCCGTGGTCGCGGTCGACAGGTTCCTGCGCCGCAGCCGCGCCGGGCTCACCCTGCGCGCGGTGGGCGAGAGTGCCGAGGTGGCGCATGCGCTCGGCACCAAGGTGCTGCGCATCCGCTTCCTCGCGGTGCTTTTCGGCGGGGCGATGGCCGGGCTCGCCGGCGCCGACCTATCGCTCGCCTACACGCCGATGTGGGTGGAGAACATGACGGCCGGACGCGGTTGGATCGCGCTGGCGCTGGTGGTGTTCTCGACCTGGAAGCCCTGGTGGCTGACCGCCGGCGCGCTGCTGTTCGGCTTCGTCACCATCGCGCAATTCCAGGCCGAGGCGTTCGGCCTTTCCTTCTCGCCGGATCTGCTGGCGACCCTGCCCTATCTCGCGACCATCGTCGTGCTGGTCCTGATTTCGCGCGACGCGACTCGGCTGCGGCTGGCAGCACCGGCCGCACTCGGCAAACCCTTCCGTCCCTCGGATTAGATGGAGATGCGCATGACCAACCTGCCCCGCCGTACCGTGCTCGCCGGCGCACTCGCCGCCCCCGCCCTGATGACCCGCGCGGCGGACGCGGCGGCACCGCTCAAGGTCGGGTTCGTCTATGTGGCGCCGATCGGGAAAGCGGGGTGGACCTACCAGCACGAGCAGGGCCGGCTCGCGTTGCAGGCGAAGCTCGGCGACAAGGTGAAGACGAGCTACGTTGCGAACGTCAGCGAGGGCGCCGATTCCGAGCGCGTGATCCGGCAGATGGCCTCGGACGGCAACGGTCTGATCTTCACGACCTCCTTCGGCTTCATGAACCCGACCATCAAGGTCGCCGAGGCCTTCCCGAAAGTGAAGTTTGAGCACTGCACGGGCTACAAGCGGCGCGTGAACGTCGCAACCTATTCGGCCCGGTTCTACGAGGGGCGGTTCCTCGCAGGGCTGGTCGCGGGGCACATGAGCAAAAAGGGCGTCATCGGTTACGTTGCCGCGTTCCCGATCCCCGAGGTGGTGCAGGGGATCAACGCTACGCTGCTCGGCGCACGCAGGGCGAACCCCAACATCAAGATAAAAGTGGTGTGGACCTCCGCCTGGTTCGACCCTGGCAAGGACCGCGAAGCAGCCGACACGCTGATCAGCCAGGGGGCGGACGTGCTGATGAACCACACCGACAGCCCCACCACCGTGCAGGTCGGCGAGGAAAAGGGCGTGTGGACGACGGGCTACGACAGCGACATGTCCCCGTATGGGCCCAAGACCTGCCTGACCTCGACCATGATGATCTGGGACCAGTACTACATCAAACGCGCAGGCATGGTGCTCGACGGCACCTGGAAGAGCACGGACACATGGGGAGGTGTCGACTCCGGCATGATCAAGATGGCGCCGCTGAACAAGGCGGTCCCAGCCGCGGTCGCGAAAGAGCTCGAGATCGCGACCAACGCCATCGCCGCCGGCCGCTACAAGCCCTTCGTCGGCCCGGTGGTCAACCAGGCAGGCAAGATCGCGATCGCCGCGGGCCAGGCGCTGACGGACCAGCAGATCCTGAGCATGAACTGGTTCGCCCAGGGTGTCGAAGGCAAGCTCTGAGATCAGGCTTGCCACGGCGGCCGATCTCGAGCCTTTGGCGGCGCTAAGCCGCGCCGCCTACGCGATCCACGAGGGACTTGACCGGCCGCCCCTTCCCGTGAGCGAGGATTACGCGCCGCGCATCGCACGCGGCGAGGTGGGGCTCGCCGGCGCGGATGGGCTGATCGTGCTCGAGACACGCTGCGATCACCTGCTGATCTTCAAGGTCGCGGTACGGCCCGAGACGCATGGCCAGGGCCTCGGCCGGCGGCCGATTGCGTTCGCGGAAGAGCGGGCGCTTTCGTCGGGGCTCGGGGAGGTAAGGCTTTACACGAACGGGCGCTGGACGCGAAACATTGCGCTCTACGAACGTCTTGGCTATCGCGCGACAGGGCGGCGGGAGAACCCGGCGCGGCCGGGATGGATCCTCGTGGACATGGCCAAGACGCTCGCCTGATCAGCCGAGCTTGGCGCGGTAGATGTCGGGGATCGGGATCGCGCGGCCGGTCGAGCGCGTAACGAAAACGCAGGTCAGCTCGCCCTCGTAGATCAGGCGCTCGCTAGCCCGACCGGCAACCGCGAAGGTGAGCGAGGAGCGGCCGACTTTGGCCACCCGGACCTCGGTTGCCAGCGTGTCGCGCGGCGTGAGCGGTGAGCGGAACTCGATGGCCACGCGCACGAACGGCGTACCGACATCCTGGTCGACGTTGAGCTCATACCAGTCCGTGTCGAGGCGGGCGCGAAACCAGGCATCGATCGCATCGAGCGCGAATTCGACGATGCGTCCGGTCCAGGCGATTCCAGCGGCATCGGTGTCGGCGAAGCGCACCCGGCGGCTGTGCGTGTGGGTCAGGGCCGGGTTCGTATCCATCAGTAGGTCTCGGCGTGGAAGCGGCCCTCCGCGCGCATGGCGGCGCGCAGCGTAGGCCAGTCGAAGCCTCCATCGCGACCGACGATGGCCAGGGCATCATCGACGCCCGCCTCCAGCCCCTTGAGGCCACAGAGGAATACATGCGTGGCGGGGCGGCGAAGCAGCTCCGCGAGTTCCGGACCGCGCATAGCCATGCGGTGCTGGACGTATTCGCGGGGCTGTCCCGCGAGGCGCGAGAAGACGAGCTCCTGTTCCAGCAGCGCCGTCGGCACTTTCTGCAGCGGTCCGAAATACGGGAGCTCCTGCGGCGTGCGGGCACCGAAGAAGAGCCACAGCCGGCCAGGGCCGCGATGGGCGATGCGGCGGCGGCGTTCGGTGAAACCCCGGAACGGTGCGGCACCCGTGCCGGTGCAGATCATGAGGATGTCCGTCGCGGGATCGTCCGGCATCAGGAACGTCGCGCCGAACGGCCCGGTGACGGCGACCTGGTCGCCGCGCTGCAGGTCGCAGATGTAGTTGGAGGCGACGCCATGGAAGATGCTGCCGTCCGGCTGCTTCTCGGCGACGCGCTTGACAGTGAGCGCGAGGTTGTTGGTGTTGGGTCGCTCGCCGTCACGCGGCGAGGCGACGGAGTAGAGACGCATGGCGTGCGGGCGGGCCTGCGCGTCCATACCCGGCGGCGTGATGCCGATGCTCTGCCCTTCCAGCACCGGGAAAGGCGTGGCGCCGAAGTCGAGGATGATGTGGCGCACGTCCGATTCCGCTTCCGCCGAGGTGATCCGGAAATTACCGGTGACGGTGGCGATGGCCGGGTTGGCGCGGTTGTGCAGGTTGACGCGTGGCTTGGCGGCCGAGGCCGGCGCCTTCGCATGGCCGCCGCCACGGGCATGCGCCTCCGCCAGCAGCACCGCGGCTTCGTCCTCGAAGGCGTCAATCGTTTCGGTTTCCGGTGTAGCCGGCGGCAGCTCCGTCCAGGAGAATTGCTCCGCGATCGAATAGGGCCGCTCGACCCGGCGCCAATTGTCGACCGAGCCCGTGGGGCATGGCGCGATGCAGTCCATGCAGGCGTTGCAGATCGCGGCATCCACCACGTAGTTGTTGTCGTCGTGGGTGATGGCGCCGATCGGGCAGGTCGCCTCGCAGGTGTTGCAGCGGATGCAGATCTCGGGGTCGATCAGATGCTGCTTGATGGCGCCCAAGCGAAGAGCCTCCTTCAAAAGACCGTGACGCTGCCCCGCGTCCTATCCATGAATCCTGACGTATTCGAACTCTCCCGGCTTGCCGTCGATGCCGACCTTCGGGGCCGCGATCCAGGAGGCATATTTCCCTCCCTCCGTCACCGGCCGCATCAGACTATCGATAAAAGCATGGTCATCGTCGGTGGGCAGGCGCGCGGGATCGCTGTCGAAACCTGCGAACTCGCCGATCTTGCGGTTGAACGTCACGGCCGGCAGATCGAGGCGGAAAGCATAGCCGGCCTTCTCGATCGGCTTGTTCCATCGCCCGATGCCACCCTGGCAGTCGGCAACGTAGTCGTCACGCAGGCGCATGTTGAGAGCGGAGAGTGCCGGCACGTCCTCGCGCACCGTCTTGCCGTCCCGGAGGCGGAGCACGGGATAGGTGCTGCTGATCAACTGGTGATCGTCCTCCAGCTTGTCCTCGCGATAACGCCCCTTGAGGCCAGCGTTGAACGCGTTGGCAGCGTTGGTGGAGATTTCGTTGCCGAACAGGTCCAACGTCAGCGAGAAGTGTAGGTTGAGCTTGCGCTGGATGGTAGGCAGATCGATCACACCCAGCGCGCGGACACGCTCGACGTCGGTCGGGTCCTCGATGCCGGCTTCCTTCATCGCCTCCACCGTGCGCTCGACGATGCGCCCGACGCCCGTTTCGCCCACGAACATGTGGTGCGCCTCCTCCGTCAGCATGAAGCGGCAGGTGCGCGAGAGCGGGTCGAAGCCGGACTGCGCCAGCGCCTCGAGCTGCATCTTGCCATCGCGGTCAGTGAAGAAGGTGAACATGAAGAAGCTCAGCCAGTCAGGCGTCGCTTCGTTGAACGCGCCGAGCATGCGCGGCGTATCAGCATCGCCCGAACGGCGGCGCAGCAGATCCTCGGCCTCCTCGCGGCCCTGGGTGCCGAAATATTTCTGCAGCAGATAGACCATCGCCCAGAGATGCCGCCCCTCCTCCACGTTGACCTGGAAGAGGTTGCGCATGTCGTAGAGCGAGGGCGCCGTGGCGCCGAGATGGCGCTGCTGCTCGACCGAGGCGGGCTCGGTGTCGCCCTGGATCACAAGCAGTCGGCGCAGCATGGCGCGGTATTCGCCAGGGACTTCCTGCCAGGCGGGCTCGCCCTTGTGCGCGCCGAAGCCGATGCGCCGTCCTTCCACCGCGGGCGCGAGCAGCACGCCCCATTTGTATTCCGGCATGCGCACATAGCCGAATTTCGCCCACCCCTTGGGATCGACCGAGACCGCGGTACGCAGATAGACGAGGGATTCCTGGAAGCCTTCGGGCCCCATGTCCTTCCACCAGTCGATATAGCCAGGGTGCCAGGTCTCGAGCGCCTTGCGCACGCGGGCATCCTGGGCGAGGCCGACATTGTTCGGAATCAGGCCGTCATAATCGACATCCATGCCGTCGGGCATCGGGATTCTCCTAAACGCGCTCGCGGTCGTAGGTGGGTTTCAGTCCTGTTCCGTAACGTTTCAGGGCACCTTCCTCGCCCACAGCATTTGGGCGCTGGAAGACCCAGTTCTGCCAAGCGGTCAGGCGGCCGAAGATGCGCGTCTCCATTGTCTCCGGGCCGGCAAAGCGCAGATTGGCCTCCATGGCGGTGAGCGCGTCGGGCGAGAAGGAGGCGCGCTCCTCCAGGATCTGGCGAACCTCATCGTCCCAGTCCACCTCGTCGAAAATCTGCGTGACCAGGCCCAGGGTTTCCGCCTCCTCAGCCTCGAGCGTGCGCGCGATCGTCTCGCGAGAAGCGTCAAGGCTCTCGGGTTCGCCGAGGAAGCGGGTAGCCAGCCGCGTGAGGCCATTCGCCATTGGGTAGGTGCCGAAATTGAGTGCCGAGAGCGCGATGCCGCTCGCCCGATTATCGCCGGCGCGCACCCCGCTCAGCATCAGCGCGCGATCTGCGGCGAACAGGATCTCGGCGAGCGTGCCGGCAAAGCACGACCCGGGCTCCGCCAGCGCGATGATGGAGCGCGCGGTGAGATCGAGCCGCTTCAGCGTCCGGCGCCACAGCAGGCGGATCTCCCGCACCAGCCAGTCGGCCTTGTGCGCCTCAAGCAGCGCGTCGGCCGCCAGCACCCGCGCAATATCGCCCTCGGTCGCGATGGTGAGCAGGCCCAACTCCGGTTCGTTGAAGCGCAGGTGCAGCAGCGCGTCGTCCAGCTCCCGCGCCAGCGCCAGCGGCCAGAACGCGGCCCCCGCCGCGTGGATCCCGCCGAGGTCGACGGCCATGGACTCCGGCCCGCGCAGCAGGATGTGGGCACGGCGCGCGCCGCGGTCCATCGTGACGGAAACATAACGATACGCGATTCCACCCTCCGTTTCCGTCCGCTCCAGCCGCGGCAGCGCGATGCCCTTGGCCTCCGCCGGCCGGTCCGATGTCGCGGCGATTTCGTTGGCTCTCGCGGCGACCGCTTCCTCCCAGCGCGAGGGCGGGATCGCCTCGTCCACCAGGCGCCAGGCCACGGCGCGCCTGCCACCGATCCCCTCCTCCTTCGAGCAGAACAGATCCGCGAGGTCGCGGCGCACACGCCGCTTGTCGGTGAGGCGCGTGAGGCCGCCGGTGCCGGGCAGCACAGCCAGCAGCGGCGTTTCCGGCAGCGCCACCGTGGAGCGGCGGTCGTCGATCAGCAGGATGCGGTCCGCGGCCATGGCGATCTCGTAGCCACCGCCGGCACAGGCGCCGGCGACCGCGGCGATCCAGGTCTGGCCCGACTCTGCCGAGGACTCCTCGATGGCGCAGCGGGTCTCGTTGGTGAACTTGCAGAAATTCACTTTGTGCTGGTGCGTGGCCCTGGCGAGCATGCGGATATTCGCCCCGGCGCAGAACACGCCAGGCTTGCCGGAGCGCAGCACCACCACGCGCACCGTCGGGTGCTCGAAGCGCAGCCGCGTCATCGCGTCCGCAAGCTCGATATCGACCGAAAGATCGTAAGAGTTGAGCTTCAGCTCCACGTCCGCCAGCAATCCGCCGCCCGGCTCCACATCCATAGTCAGCGTGGCGACCGGCCCGTCCACGGCGAGGCGCCAATGGCGCCAGTGCTGCGGGTCCGTGCGGAAGTCGATGCGCGGCATCTCGGCGTGGGGCATACGTTCCTGGCCTTCGAGGCTGATGGCGTTATAATGCAGATATTTTAGGTGTGCAAGAAATATAATGCATTTCCAGGAAGCGCTCGATCGCCGCCATCGTCGCCTCCGGTGCTTCGAGGTGCGGTGCGTGCGCACCGTCGACATCCGCAACCTCGATCGGACCTGGGGCGCGCTCGGCGAGGAAGCGGGCGTGGGCCATGGTGCCATACTGGTCGCGCCTGCCCTGCACGACCAAGGCTGGGCCCGGCATCGAGCGGCATTCCAGGTCCAGGTACAGCGTTTTCAGGAACCCGGGGTCGAGCCAGGCGTCATGCCAGAAATGAAAGGCCGTATCCGGGTCCCGATGGTGGCGCGCGAGACGCGGGCGCAGTTCCCCGTAGCCCTCGCCGATGGCGCGGATGGACGTGACAGAGACCTCCTCCACGAAGAAATGCGGCGCGATCAGGATGCGCGCGGCGATTCGCTCGTCGCGCGCCAACGCCGCGATGGTGCCGCCATCCGAGTGCCCGACCAGCACGCAGCGCCCGATCCCCGCCGCGTCCAGCACGCGCGGCAGCAGGACGGCCTCGCGCTGCATGTAGTCGAGCGGCGCGGGTAGGCTCGCCGGCGAGGACTGGCCGTAGCCGCGGCGGGACCAGGCGAACACGCCCAACCCCGTGCGCGCGGCGAGCCGGGCCGGGAAATCCCGCCAGAGCGACACGCTGCCGAGGCCTTCGTGCAGCAGCACCAGGGTCGGGTTGTCGCCCCAGGTCGCCGCCTCCAGCGTCGCGTCGTCGAAAGTCAGAACATGCCTCACATGCATCGAAGGGTCCTGCGTCATGGTGCGAGCCTGCTATAGCCGGGCCATGGACGCCAGCATTGCATCCCTCCAGTTCCCCATTCCGGAGGCACCTTCGCCCGGGACGATCACCCCGATCGCGCCGGGGGTGCGATGGCTGCGGCTGGCGCTGCCCTTCGCGCTCGACCACGTGAACATCTACCTGATCGCCGATGGCGACGGCGAGGCGGTGCTGGACACCGGCATCGCGGACGAACCCACGCGCGCGGTGTGGCAAACGCTGCTGGCCGGCGGGCTGAAACCGACGCGGCTGATCCTCACGCATTTCCACCCGGACCATATCGGGCTCGCGAACTGGCTCGTGCAGCGGTGCGGGGTGGGGGTTTCCATGCCGCTCACCGAGTACCTGTTCGCGCAGAACCTCCGCCACAACAAGGACGCGCTGGGCTCGCCCACGCACCACGATTTCTACACCAGGAACGGCCTGCCGGAGGCGGAGGCGGCGCTGCTGATGGGGCGCGGACACCATTACCTGCGCATGACGACGGGCCTGCCGCCGATGTTCCATCGCCTGTGCGCGGGCGACACACTCAGGCTCGCCGGGCGCTCACTCGATGTGCTCACCGGCGGCGGGCACGCGCCGGAGCAGGCAATGCTGTGGGACCGCGAAGGTGGCGTGTTCTTCGCCGCGGACCAGGTGCTGGCGAAAATCTCGCCCAACATCAGCGTCTGGCCGCAAGAGCCGGACGCGAACCCGCTCGGCATTTACCTCGAATCGCTGGCTGCCCTTCGCTCCAAGATCCCCCCGGACGTGCTCGTGCTGCCCGCGCACAACCTGCCGTTCCGCGGTCTCCATGACCGGCTGGGACAACTCGCCGACCACCACGCGGCGCGCTGCGACGCGGTGGCGAAGGCATGCGAGGCGGCCCCGCGGACCGTCTACGAGCTCATCACGTTCATGTTCCATCGCAAGTTGGACGCCCACCAGACCGGCTTCGCCGTCGGCGAAGCGATGGCGCATGTGAACCACATGATCGCGAAAGGCGAACTCGCCGTGGTGCCGGGCGAGGTGCGGCGGTTCCGGCTGGCGTAGGCCGCCGCGCCCCGTGCCAGCTGCCCCCTGGCGTCAGCGCGCCGTCCAGGGCGACCGCGACCGCGCCATGGCGGTGAGCCTGGCGATCCGCTCCTCCACCGGCGGATGCGTCGAGAACAGTCTCCCCAGATAGGCCCCGCTCAGCGGGTTGACGATGAACAGGTGCGCCGTGGCGGGGTTCTGTTCAGCCCGCTCGTTCGGGATCTGCGCCGCGCTGTCGTGGATGTGGGTCAGGGCCTGCGCCAGCCACATCGGCTGCCCGGTGATCTCAGCCCCGCCCTGATCGGCGGCATATTCCCGCGCGCGGGAGATTGCCAGCTGCACCAGCGTCGCGGCGATCGGCGCCAGCAGCATGACCAGCAATCCGGTGACCGGTCCCAGCGGATTGTTCCGTTCCTCGTCGCGATTGCCGCCAAAGAGAAACAGGAAATTCCCGAGCATGCCGATGGCGCCGGCGAGCGTCGCGGTCACCGTCATGGTCAGCGTGTCGTAGTGCTTCACGTGCGCCAGTTCGTGAGCCAGCACACCCGCGACCTCCTGTTCCGGCAAACTGCGCAAGAGGCCGCGCGTGACCGCCACCGCCGCGTGCCGCGGGTTGCGGCCGGTGGCGAAGGCGTTGGGCTGTTCGCTGTCAATCAGGTACACGCGCGGCATTGGCAAAC
>DAHUXX010000128.1 GCA_027306955.1 Acetobacteraceae bacterium
GCTTGCCGATGAAGCACCAGGGGCAGATCGCATCCGAGATGACGGTGATGGTCGGGATCGGCATCGCGCCCTCCACGAAAAGAATGGGTAGCTTACGCCCCGCGCCGGGGCCATGTCAGCCTGGTCGCATCAGGAGGAAAACAACCCATGTCCGCACCCGCCTTCCGCTCCGCCCTCATCGTCGGCGTCGGCCCGGGGTTTTCCGCCTCGCTCGCGCGTCGCTTCGCCGACGCCGGCATCAAACTGGCGCTCGCCTCGCGCCATCCCGGGAGGCTCGCCGAGCTTGCCGCCGCGACGAAGGCCTCGGCGCATGGCTGCGACGTCGCCGATGCCGGCTCCGTGGCGCGGCTGTTCGCGGCGGTGGATGCTGCGCAGCCGCCGCTCGACCTTGTCGTGTTCAACCCGAGTGCCCGCGTGCGCGGCCCGATCACCGAACTCGATGCAAATGCCGTGGCGCAGGCGCTCACGGTCTCGGCGATGGGTGGATTCCATGTCGGGCAGCACGCGGCGCGACGGATGCTGACGACGGGCGGCGGCGCCATCCTGTTCACCGGCGCCAGCGCCAGCGTGAAGGGCTTTGCGCAATCGGCGCCGTTCGCGATGGGCAAATTCGCGCTGCGCGGCCTGGCGCAGTCGATGGCGCGCGAACTGGCGCCGCAAGGCATCCACGTGCTGCACCTGGTGATTGACGGCGGCATCCGCAGCGCCACGCGCCCAGTGCCGGCGGAGGCGCCGGACTCCCTGCTTGACCCCGACGCGATCGCGGAGACGGCCTGGCACGCGCTCAACCAGCATCGCAGCGCGTGGAGCTTCGAGGTCGAAGTGCGGCCCTGGGTCGAAAGGTTCTAGGCCGTGGCTTGGCCCCACGCCCCGCTGGGGCCATTGGCCCCAGACCCAACGATCAGAGCATCCACGGCCACGAGCCCATCTGCCGTCGCTATCAGCGGGTTGATGTCCACTTCGGCGACCGTCTGCGCATGGTCCGCGATGAAGGCGCCGAGGCCGCACAGGATGCCAGCAAGCTTGTCGAGATCGACCGGCGGCAGGCCACGGAAACCGCGAAAGATCGCAGCACCCTTCAGCCCCTCCAGCAGGGCCCTCGCCTCACCATGCGCGAGCGGCGCCGGCGCGATCGCCGTGTCGCGCAGCAACTCGACGAAAATGCCGCCGAGCCCGGCCACCACCATTGGCCCGAACATCTTGTCCATGCGGGCCCCGAGAATGATCTCGATGCCCTGCCCCACCATCGGCTGCACCAGCACACCAGCGATGCGCGCACCCGCGGCACGCGACGCGGCTTCCATCACCTCCGCGTAGGCTGCGCGCACAGCCGCTTCGCCCGCGACATCGAGGCGGATCACGCCCGCCTCGGTCTTGTGCGGAATATCGGTGCTTTCAACCTTCAGCGCGACCTTGGCCCCGAACCGCGCAGCAGCGGCGACGGCTTCCTCCGCGCTGGTCGCCAGCACCTCCGCCACCACCGGAATTCCGTAGCTGGCGAGCAGTGATTTCGCCGCGCGTTCGGCCAGCACCGGACCGGCGCCGGCCAGCGCCCGCGTGGCGGCGTCGCACACGGAAGGGGACGAGGTGACCACGTTGCCGCGGGCGAGCCTCGCGGCGCGGCGATGCCAGGCGGCAAAGGTCGCGAAGCAACGATCCATGGAACGGAACAGCACCACCTCAGGGTCGCGCTCCATCTCCTTCGTGCCCGGCCCTTCCAGCCATTCCGGCAGCCAGGCGATGCAGACCGGCTTGCCGTATTCGCGCGCCAGCGAGGCGTAGAACGGCACGCGCGCCACCGCGAGCGGCGAGGCATAGACACTGGGCAGCACCACCGCGCCGTAGGCGGGGTCGGCGGCAAGGGCGTGGGCGCATGCGCCGAGACTCTCGGGGTCGTTGATCACCATCGCGGTGACGTCGCACGGGTTGCGCGCGGCGCCGTATTCCGGGATGCGCGCAGCCAGGATCTCCATCGCCTCCGCCCGTGGCTGCGGCAGCGGCACCGCGTAACGCTCGGCCTTGTCGGCCGCCATGATGCCAGCGCCGCCCGACGTACAGATCACCGCGACCCCCGGCGCCGTTGGTTTGGGCGGCGCCTTGAGGAAGAAGCTCGCGGTCTCCGCCAGCGCCTCGAACGCATCGACCACCACCGCGCCCTCGCGCGCCAGCACCGCGCGCCAGGCGGCATCGGAGCCGGCGAGCGAGCCGGTGTGCGACATCGCCGCCTGCGCCCCCTCCTTCCCCGTTGCGATCTTGCAGACCACGAGTGGCTTGCCCGCCTCGGCCGCAAGGCGCGCGGCGGCAATGAGGCGCGCCGGTTCCGCCATGCCCTCGAACAGCAGCGCGATGGCGCCGCAGACGGGCGCCCCGGCGAGATAGGCGACATAGTCCGCCATATCGACATCGCAGGAATTACCGCTGGTCAGCACATGGCTGACGGCGACGCCGCGCTGCGCCGCCTGCTCCAGCGCGAAACCCATCGCGCCGGACTGGCTGACGATGCCGACGGCGCGGCCCTCGGGCGCCGGGATCGCGGCATCGGGCATGAAGGTGATGCGCATGCCGAGCGCGTAATCCGTGATGCCGATGCAGTTGGGCCCCACGATCGGCACGCCGGACTGGCGCGCGAGGACGGCGAGCCGGTCCTGTTCCGCCGCGCGCTCCGGCTTGCCGGGCTCGGCATAGCCGGAGGCGAAGACGACGATGCCGCCGACGCCGGCCGCGATCGCTTCCTTCGCCAGCGGCTCGACCGCCTCGCGCGCCGTCACGATCACCGCGCAATCGGCGCCGCCGGGAATCGCCGCGACCGAGGGATGGCAGGGCAGGCCGCGAATCTCGGTGTACTTGGCGTTCACCGGATGCACCGTGCCGCCGTAGCGTGCGAGGTTGGCAAGCACGCGGTCGCCGAAGGCCCCCGGGCGCGGGCTCGCGCCCAGCACCGCGATGCTGCGCGGCGCCAGCACGCGCGACAGCGCCGCGTGCGTGTAGAGATCGTTGCGGTCACGCGGCGCGGCTGCCGTCATGCGTTTCCTCCCGTCTTCCGGCGAGCCTAGCCGCCCCTCTCCCGCTCGTCACGCGGCGGTCCTAAGGTTCCGCGGTCAGGGGAGGCGATGGATGGACGAGCAGACGAGCGGGCAGCCGATCGTGGTGGAGCGGCGCGGCAATTGGCACCTCGTCCGGCTCAACCGGCCGGAGAAGATGAACGCGCTCGACCAGGCGACGATCGCGGCCCTGCGCGGCGCCCTGAAGCAAGCGGCCGCCGACGCCGCCTGCCGCGCGCTGGTGCTGACCGGCACGGGGCGCGGCTTCTGCTCCGGCGCCGACCTCACCGCGGGGCTGGAGCCCGGGCGCGACCTCGGTGTCGCGATCGAGACCAGCTGGAACCCGATGGTGCGCGCGCTGCACACGCTGCCGGTGCCGACCATCGCGGCCGTGAACGGCATCGCCGCAGGCGCCGGCGCGAACCTGGCGCTCGGCTGTGACATCGTGCTCGCCGGCAGCTCCGCGAGCTTCATCCAGGCCTTCTCGCGCATCGGGCTGATTCCCGATTGTGGCGGCACCTATCTGCTGCCGCGGCTGGTCGGCAGCGCGCGGGCGCGGGCGCTGGCGCTGCTGGCCGAGCCGGTGCCGGCGGCGCAGGCCGAGGCATGGGGCATGATCTGGAAATGTCTGCCGGACGACGTCTTGATGCCGGAGGCGGAACGTCTCGCCGGCACGCTCGCCGAGCGGCCGACCGAAGCGCTGGTGCTGACGCGCCAGGCGATGGCCGCGGGCCTGCCGCTCGACGCGCAACTCGACCTCGAGCGCGACTTCCAGCGCCGCGCCGGCTTCACCGCCGACTTCGCCGAGGGCGTCACTGCCTTTCGCGAGAAACGACCGCCACGCTTTTCGGGCGGCAGAGCGGGGGGCGGGCGGGCGTGACGCCGCAGGAACTGGCCGAGGCCTGTGCCGCGGCGATGTGGCGGGAGGACCGGACGAGCCCGGCGCTCGGCATGCGCCTCGAGCGCGTTGCACCGGGCGAGGCCACGCTCTCCATGGAAATCGCCCCGGCCATGGTGAACGGCCACGGCATCTGCCATGGCGGCTACATCTTCACGCTCGCGGATTCCGCCTTCGCCTTCGCATGCAACACCTATGGCGAGCGGGTCGTCGCCGCGAGTGCCTCCATCAGTTTCCTGCGGCCGGCCCGGCTCGGCATGCGGCTGCGTGCCACGGCCGCAGAACGCGCGCGCGCCGGACGCAGCGGCATCTACGATATCCGCGTGGCGGACGAGGGCGGCAAGGCGATCGCCGAGTTCCGCGGCCAGTCCCTCGGCCTGGGTACGCATTTCTTCGAGGAAACACCCAAGGAAAAGCAATGACCGCGCTGCCCAACCTGCCGCCGCACACGGAAGCCTTCGAGCCGGTCGAACGTGCCTCGCTCGACGAGCTGCGCGTGCTGCAGACGCAACGTCTCGCGTGGTCGCTGCGGCATGCCTACGACAACGTGCCGCACTACCGCGCCGCGTTCGATACCGCGGGGCTGCGCCCCGATGATTTCAGGGAGTTGAGCGACCTCGCGCGCTTCCCCTTCACCGGCAAGGCGGAGCTGCGCGCCAACTATCCGTTCGGCATGTTCGCGGTGCCGCACGAGCAGATCAGGCGCATCCACGCATCCTCCGGGACCACGGGCAAACCGACCGTCGTGGGCTATACCCAAGGCGATCTCGACACCTGGGCACAGCTCATCGCGCGCTCGCTGCGCGCCGCGGGGGTGCGGCCGGGGATGCGGCTGCACAACGCCTATGGCTACGGGCTGTTCACCGGCGGTCTCGGCCTGCATGACGGCGCGGAGCGGCTGGGCTGTGCCGTGATCCCGGTCTCGGGGGGCATGACGGAACGCCAGGTTCAGCTCATCCGCGATTTCGAACCGGACGCGATCAGCGTCACGCCGAGCTACATGCTTGCGATCCTCGACGGGTTCCGGGCCACCGGCGCCGATCCGCGCGCGAGCTCCCTCAAGGTCGGCATCTTCGGCGCCGAGCCCTGGACCGAGGGCATGCGCGCCGAGATCGAGAACGCATTCGGCATGCACGCGGTCGACATCTATGGACTTTCCGAAGTGATGGGTCCTGGCGTGGCAATGGAATGCATCGAGACCAAGGACGGGCTGCACATCTGGGAGGACCATTTCTATCCCGAGATCATCGACCCGGAGACTGGCGCCGTGCTGCCGGAGGGGGAACGCGGCGAGCTGGTCTTCACCTCACTGACCAAGGAGGCAATGCCGGTGATCCGCTACCGCACCCGCGACCTCACGCGGCTGCTGCCGGGCACGGCGCGGGCGATGCGGCGCATGGCGCGCATCGGCGGACGCAGCGACGACATGATGATCGTGCGCGGCGTCAATGTTTTCCCGAGCCAGGTGGAGGAGCTGATCCTCGGCATCGCGCCGCTCTCCGGCCATTATGTCATTGAACTCGCGCGCGAGGGACGGCTGGACACGATGACGGTGCGCGTCGAGGCTCGGCCCGAGGCTTGGGGCGCCGACCCCGCGCCGTACGGAGAGGCCCTGGCCTACGCGATCAAGGCGCGCATCGGGGTCACGGCGCTGGTCGAGGTCGCGGCACCGGGGACGATCGAGCGCTCGCTGGGCAAGGCGCGGCGCGTGATCGACCGACGGTGAGCGCGGCACCGCGCCGGCGCTTGCCGCCGCAAGGCAAACCGGCGACAAGTCGCGACGCATGCCTTATCCTGACATCCTCAACCCGGAACTGATTGATCGCATCCCGCTCTCCGCGCGGACCGTGCTCGATGTCGGGTGCGGCGGTGGTGCGCTGGGGGCCGAGTACAAACGCCGCAACCCACGCGCGCGCTATCTCGGGATCGAGCTCGATCCGGACGCGGCACGGCTTGCGGCAACCCGCCTCGACGCGGTCGCCGAGGTCGATGTCGAGGCCGATCCCCTGCCGTTTGGCGACACCGTCTTCGACTGCGTCCTCTACGGCGACGTGCTGGAGCATCTGCGCGACCCCTGGAGCGTGCTCGGCGAGCATGCGCGCCAACTCTCGCCAGAGGGGGTGGTGGTCATCTGCATGCCCAACGCCGAGCACTGGAGCTTCGTCGAGCGGCTGCTGCGCGGTACCTGGGACTACGAGCGGCAGGGCCTGTTCGACGCCACGCATCTGCGCTGGTTCACGCCGGAGACCACACGCCGGGCGCTCGCGCGTGCCGGGCTCGTGGCGTGCGACGTCGTCCCTCGCGTGTTCGACGGCGTGGAAGCGGAGCGGTTCACCAACGCCATGGTGCCGGCGCTGCGCGCCCTCGGGATCGATCCGCAGGCGTACCTGACACGCGCGGCGCCGCTGCAGCACGTGTGGCGGGCGCAGCGCACGCTGCCGCGGCGGCTGCAGATCGTCTCCACCATCCTGCCGCCGGTCGGCGGCGTGAGCGAGGTGCGGGTCACGGAGCCGATGCGCGCGCTGGCGACCGAGCCGGCGATCGTCTCCTCGGTTATCGAGGACTTCGACCCCGGCCCGCGCCCGGATGACATCCCCGGTATCTTCGTTTTGCATCGTCCGCGTCTGGTTGGCGACGTGGGGATCGCGCAACTGCGGCGCGCAATGGCCGCGGGCCATGTCGTCGTCTGCGAGTTCGACGACCATCCCGACTACATTCCGGCACTGCAACATCCTGAGCTGCTCAACTTCACCGGCGTGCACGCGGTGCAGACGACGACCACGGCGCTCGCCGAGGTGCTGCGCCGCTACAACCCCGAGGTCGGCGTCTTCCCGAACGCCGTCGCGCGGGTGTCGGACGTGGTCAACCACGCGAACCCGGGCCGTCAGACCCTGTTCTTCGGGGGCATCAACCGGGAAAACGAGTGGCCGCCCTATATCGGCGCGCTCAATCGCGTGGCGGCGCTGGTGGGCGAACGGCTGCACTTCTCCATCGTCGCTGATCGCGGCCTGTTCGATGCGCTGGAGACGTCGCACAAGAGCTTCACTCCGCTCTGCGACTACGAGACCTATCAGGATCTGCTGGCACGCAGCGAGATCTGCTTCATGCCGCTCTCGGACACGCCGTTCAACCGGTGCAAATCGGATTTGAAATTCATCGAGGCGGCGTCGCTGCGCGTGACCGCGCTTGCCAGCCCCACGGTCTATGCCGGCAGCATCGCCGACGGCGAAACCGGGGTGCTCTTCCGCGACGCGGATGAGCTGGCGCAGCGGCTGGTGCGGCTCGTCGCCAACCCCGATATCGGCCGGACCATCGCTGATGCGGCGCGCGCCCGCGTGCTGCGGGAGCGCATGCTCGCCGATCAGGTGGCGAGCCGCCTCGCCTGGTACCGCTCGCTCTGGACACGGCGCGCGGAGCTGCGCTCCGCCCTCGCGGCCCGGGTGCCGGACCTGGCGGGCATCGAGGCGGGCCTCTGATGCGCCAGCTGCGTGGCATCGTCCTGCGGGCGTGGCTGGCGCTGGACGGCTTGCGCCTGCGCGCGACGTCCTGGCTTTCGTACCTCGCGAGTTTCCTACGTCGTCCGAGCCAGGTCGTGGCGCGCTGGCCCGAGGGAAATGTGCAGCTCGGCCCCCGCGTTGCGATCTTCATCCACTGGGACCGACGCGGCGCGGTGCACGAGCCGGTGCGCCACTACCTGGGCGCGCTGCGCGACGCGGGGCTGTCCATCGTCTTCGTCTCCAACGCCGGCAAGCTGCGGCAGGATGCCTGGGCGGCGCTGCGCGAGCTCTGCGACGTGGTGCTGCTCCGCCGCAACATCGGCTACGATTTCGGCGCCATGCGCGAAGGGCTCGAGGCCTGCACGCTGCCGCGGCCGGAGACGGAAATGGTGCTGATCGTCAACGACAGCGTCTACGGCCCGCTCGCCCCGCTGGACGAGACGCTGGCCAGGATCGACTTCGATGCCGCCGATGTATGGGGCGCGACCGAAAGCTGGCAGCGGCGCTATCACCTGCAATCCTTCTTCCTGGCCGCGGGCCGTCAGGCGCTGCAGAGCGAGGCATGGCGGCGATTCTGGCCGCAGGTGCGCCCGGTCAAGTCCAAATACTGGGTGATCCGGCGCTATGAGATCGGGCTGACGCGCCAGTTGCTCGCGGCGGGGCTGCGCTGTGCGGCGATCTGGCCTTACCGCGACGTGCTGCACGACCTCGACACCGGCCTGCTCGGGGCCGGAGACGAAAAGGATCCGCTTCTGGCATCGCGGCGCATCCACGCCCTGCGCATCCGGCTCGCGACCGCCGGGCGCAACCCGCTCAACCCCACCGCCGATCTCTGGCGGCAGATGCTGCGCGCGCGCTTCCCCTTCATCAAACGCGAGCTGCTGCTGAGAAACCCCACCGGCATCGAGGACGTGGCCGATTGGCGCGACGTCGTCGCCGAGGTGTTTGGAACCGATATCGGCTTCATCGAGCGCGACCTGCAGCGCGCGTTGCGCAACAGGACGCCATAACCGGCGCGCGGGGTTCCGGGCCGGCCGGGCCCTCTCGGCTCAGACCTTCTCGACCTGGCCGTATTCGAGATCGACCGGCGTGGAGCGGCCGAAGATCGAGACACTGACCTTCACGCGGCCCTTCTCCTCGTCGATCTCCTCGACCGTGCCGTTGAAGCTGGTGAATGGCCCATCCGCCACGCGCACCTGCTCGCCGATCTCGAACACCACGCTGGGGCGCGGCCGCTCGCCGCCCTCCTGCGTCTGCTTGAGGATGCGCTCCGCCTCCGCCTCCGAGATCGGCGTCGGGCGGTTGCGGGTGCCGAGGAAGCCGGTGACCTTCGGCGTGTCCTTCACCAAGTGCCAGGCGTCGTCGGTGAGCTCCATCTTCACCAGAACGTAGCCGGGAAAGAACTTGCGCTCGGCGTTGACCTTCTGGCCGCGCCGCAGCTCCACCACCTCCTCGGCGGGAACCATCACCTCCTCGAACGCGTCCTGCAGGCCCTTCTGGGCGGCCTGTTCCTTGATCTGCTGCGCAATCTTCTTCTCGAAACCGGAATAGACATGCACGACGTACCAGCGCTTGGCCATGGTCAGCTCCTAGCCGCCGAGACCGAACAGCGCGCGCACGGCAGCGCTGAAGACCTGGTCGGCGATGAAGAAGAAGGCGGCGGTGGCGGCGGCCATCGCGATGACGAGACCGGTCGTGACCGCCGTCTCGCGCCGCGAGGGGAAGGTGACGCGCGCCGTTTCGGTACGCACCTCGCGAAGGAATTTCAGGGGATTGAACGCCACGCCAGCCACTCTCCGAACCTGTTGGACGTACCGGACAGAGCCGGCTCCGCCTTCGTCCTCAAGCAATACATCGCCCTCGCGGAACATCGTCGTCGGCGCGCCCGGGCCCGGCTTGGCAGGGGTGGAGGGTCTCGAACCCCCAGCCTCCGGTTTTGGAGACCGGCGCTCTAGCCAATTGAGCTACACCCCTGCGGCAGCCGGCCCGCCGCAGCTCGCACGCTCACCGCTTTGGGACAAGGCGGCGTAGAAAGGCCGGCCCGGCGGTAAAGTCAAGCGGGGCGCGCGGCTCCTGGAGCGGGTGACGGGAATCGAACCCGCACAACCAGCTTGGAAGGCTGGGACTCTACCATTGAGCTACACCCGCGGCTCCAGGCGCGCGGCCAGTATGGAGCATGGCGACGGTTTGGTGGAGGGGGTTGGATTCGAACCAACGTAGGCGTGCGCCAGCGGATTTACAGTCCGCCCCCTTTAGCCACTCGGGCACCCCTCCGATCCGCACGGACCTTGGGCGCGTCCCTTGGGGCAAGCCTCGGTTCATGTCAAATGCGACGCTAGGCCTTGCACTTCAGCGGCATCCTTGCCGCTGTATTTGCGCGCCGGTGTCTGCGCGCCGGTGTCTGCGCGCCGGTGTTTGCGCGCCCGTCTTTGCGTCGACCGAGGGCGCCTGTATACCGCCGGCATGAAGCCCCCCCGTTCCTTTCGCGGCCCCGGCGGCGAGCGCGGCCGCCTCGACCATCACGCCCGTCCACCGCAGGGCGGCGAGTCGCGCGGTGATCGCCCGCGCGGCGGACCGCAGGGCGAAGGGCGCTTCGGCGGCGGCAAGTCCGGCGGCCCACAACAGGGTGGCGCACACCATGGCGGCAAGCACCATGGGAGCGGGCAACATGGTGGGCGCCATGGCGGACCGTCCCATGACGGCCCGCAGCGCGACCGGCCGCAGGCAGAACGTCCCTATGGGGAACGCGCGAAGGGAGAACGGCCCCAGGGTGAACGGCCCCAGGGTGAACGGCCCCGGGGCGACCGCCCTCGGGGCGGGTTCCCATCTCGCCATGGCGAGAACACGTTGCACGCGCGCCTGCCGCGGCAGGTGGAGGAGGCGTCGCGCCACCACGGCGAGCGCCGCGACCAGCAGCGGGAACAGCGGGGAGGCGATCGCTCCGGCCTGTGGCTCTACGGCACACACGCCGTCGCCGCGGCGCTGGCCAATCCCGCGCGCCGTCTGCGCCGCCTGCTGCTGACCGAGACCGCCGAGGAAGCGATCGCGGCGCGCCTGCCGCGCCCCTGGGCGATCACCGCCGAGCGCGCCGAGCGTGAGCAGCTCGACCGGCTGCTCGGCCGCGATGCCGTGCACCAGGGTGCCGCGCTGCATGCCGACCCGCTGTTGGCGCCACCGCTCGCCCAGGTGCTGGAGCGGCCGGGGCCGCTGGTGGTGCTCGACCAGCTCGCCGATCCGCGCAATGTCGGCGCGATCCTGCGCTCGGCCGCCGCCCTTGGCGCCGCCGGCGTCATCGTGCAGGACCGCCATGCGCCGGAAGAAACCGGGGCACTAGCCAAGGCCGCGTCCGGCGCGCTGGAGACGACGCCGCTGCTGCGCGCGGTCAACAT
>DAHUXX010000133.1 GCA_027306955.1 Acetobacteraceae bacterium
CGCCAAGCAATGGCCGATCTTCGGCGGCCCCTCCGTCATCGCGGCGCGGGTGGCGCTGGCCGCCAACTGGCAGGGCAGGTTTTCCGCCATCAACGACGCGCTGTTCAAGACTCACATCGTCGACGAAGCCTCGGTGATGCACGCCGCTCGCCAGTCCGGCGTGGACCTGGCCCGGCTCGCCCGCGACATGAAGGCGCGGGCGAGCGACCTCGACGCCACCCTCGCTACCGCCAACCGCCAGGCGCACGCGCTCGGCCTGCACGGCACGCCGAGCTTCATCATCGGCAGCTACCTCGTCCCGGGCGCGCTCAGCGAGAAGGACCTCGCCAGCGTCGTCAAGGACGCCCGCGCCAGGCTCGCCAGGAAGCCCGCCTGACATGCCGCCCGAGCGCGCGGCCCCGTCACGGAAAACGCGACGCCCTTCGGGCCGCATTGACTGGAAAAATCCCGCTCATTAGCGTCCCCCTCGAAATGAGCGCACTCTCGACTAACACCATTGTCAGTATTGCCGGTCTTGCGATCGGCCTCGTCTTCGGCGCCGTCGTCCAGCGCACGGGGTTCTGCGCCATGGGCGGTATCTCGGATGCGGTGCTTATGGGCGACGGCCGCCGCCTGCGCGCCTGGCTCCTCGGCGTCGCGGTTGCCATCGCCGGCAGCCAGGCGATGGGCTTCGCCGGCCTCGTCAACCTCGGCCACTCGATCTACCTCACCCCCAATCTCGGCTGGCTCGGCGCCATCGTCGGCGGGCTGATGTTCGGCTTCGGCATGACGCAGGCCAGCGGCTGCGCCAGCAAGAACCTGGTGCGCCTCGGCGGCGGCAACCTCAAGTCGCTGATCGTGATGATGGTGCTCGGCATCGTTGCCTACACCACGCTGCGCGGCCTGCTGGCCCTTCCCCGCGTGCAGCTCGAAACGACCAACCTCGACCTGCAGGCGAGCGGCGTGCACACGCAGAACATCGGCGACATCCTGGCCGCCATCACCGGAATCCCGGCCACGGCCGCGCGCGCCGGCGCCGCCATCGTCGCCGTCGTCGTGCTGCTCGCGATTTGCTTGCGCGACGCATCGTTCCGCCGCAGCCCCCGCGACATCCTCGCCGGCCTCGTCGTGGGGCTGGCGACCATCGTCGGCTGGTGGGTCACCGGCGTGCTCGGCGCCGACGAGTTCAATCCCACGCCGCTGGCATCGATGACCTTCGTCTCGCCCTCCGCCGACAGCCTGCAATACCTGATGACCTTCACTGGCTCGACCGTCAATTTCGGCATCGCGACGGTCGGCGGCGTCATCCTCGGCAGCTTCCTCGCCTCGCTCGCCACCGGCACGTTCAGCATCGAGACCTTCACCGAGCGCGGCGACCTCGCGCGCCATCTCGGCGGCGCCGCGCTCATGGGCGCTGGCGGCGTCATGGCGCTTGGCTGCACCATCGGCCAGGGTGTTACCGGCATGTCCACGCTGGCGCTGGGCAGCCTCATCGCCTGGCTCTCCATCATGAGCGGCGGCTACCTCGGCATCAAATATCTCGAGGAAGGCTCGCTTGGGGGCGCGCTGCGCGTCGCGTTCTCCCGCGGCACCTAGCCCCGGAACGCCGGCGACCCGGGCCGGCGGGACCGCCTACGCGGCGGCCCCGCGCAGCTTGCACACAAGCTCGACACGGCAGCCCGGCCCGTTGTCGCGCAGGTGCAGCTCGAAGCCATGGTGGCCCGCAATGGAGGCGACCAGGGAAAGGCCGAGCCCACTGCCTGGCACGCCCTGTGCCGTGCGGGCGCGATAGAAGCGGCGGAAGACCTGCTCGCGGTCCGCGGGCGCGATACCGGGACCGTCGTCGGCAACGGCGAGCACGGCACGTCCGCCGGATCGCCTTGTCTCCAGCACGACAGTGCGGCCCGCCGCGGCGTATTTGATGGCGTTTTCCGTGAGGTTGATCACGGCTTCCGCCAGCAGCTCGCGGTCGGCCTGGATGACCACAGGTCCCTCTGTCTCGACCCGGAGCGCGATGCCCGCATCCTCGGCAAGCGGCGTGAAATCCTCGCCGATCTCGCGCAGCAGCGCGGCGGCATCGACATCGGCAAAGGCCTGCCTGCGCCCGTCATGCTCGATCTCGGCGATGCGCAGCAGGCGGGTGGTAAGGGCACGGATGCTGTCGATCGCGCGCAGTGAGCCGACGATGGTCTGCAGATCCCGCTCCTCCAGCCGCCCACCGTCGCGCAGGCGCTCGAGCTGCGCGCGCAGCGCGGTGAGTGGCGTGCGCAGGTCATGGGCGATGTTCTCGCCCGCGTTCTTCCAGGCCTCCACCAGCCGCTCCAGCCGGTCGAGGATGCGGTTCACCACGATGCAGAGCTCGTCCATCGCGTCCGGCCGACGCCGCACTTCCAGCCGTTCGCCCAGCGCCCCGAGCATGATGCGCTCAGCGGCGGCGCCGAGCCGGCGCAGCCGCGCCTGGCCGCGCAGCGCATAGGCCGTGCCCGCGGCCATGCCGAGGCCGACGCAGGCAGCGAGCGAGATGAGGAGAATACGCATCAGCGTGGTCCGGAAGACCAGCAATTCCTCCACGTTGCGCGCGACCACGAGTCGCCGCCCGCCCGCCAGCATGCGGGCGGCGACACAGAGGCGGATCACGCCGCCGTCCGCGGTCGATGCGCGCAGGATCCGCGGTCGGGAATCGAAGCGCACGCCCGTCGGAATCCGCTCGATGTTTCCGACGACGAGCGAACCGTCGGCATTGAACAGACCGACCCGCGTCACCACCGCCGGCTGATGCCTCAGCCGCGAGCTGATCATGAAGGGCAGCAGCTCCGGCGGACGCTCTGACAGCAACACGAGCTGCTCGGTGACGGCCATGTCGATGGAGCGAAACAGCGCATTGGTCGAAAGCCAGTAGGTGACGCCGAACACGGCGCCGCTGCCGATCGCGAGGAGCAGCGCGACACCGCCGCCGAAGCGCGCGGCGGAGTGCCAGACGCCTTTAGGAATCCGCACGAAAGACGAAGCCAACGCCGCGAACATTGGTGATCAGGCGCGTTTCCCCCGGGGTATCGAGCTTGCGCCGCAGGCGGCCGAGTTGCA